>JANJTH010000782.1 GCA_024711205.1 Planctomycetota bacterium
CCCCGCCGCCGCCCCCCCCCCCGCGCGGGGGGGGGGCCCCCCGCGGGGCGCCCCCCCCCCCCCCCCCCGCCCCCCCCCCCCCCCCCCCCCCCACCCCGGGGGGGGTGGGGGGGGGGCCCCCCCCCGCCCCCCCCCACCAGAACCCCTCTCGTTCTTCGGGCATGGGATGGCGCGCTCGCGTGCGGCAGGGCGAGGCCCCGCGCGCGGGGAACGCCCCATCGCGCGGGGAGCGAAGCGAAGGCCGTGGGGGCGCGTCGAAGGGGGAGACTCGACCGGGCCCCGACGTCCGGGGGGTCGGGTAGACTCCTCGACCTCCGGAGGCCCCCCATGACCCGTGGTCGCTCGCTGCTCTCCCTCGCGCTCGCCGCCTCGTTCGCCCTCACGCCGAGTGGCTGCGGGACGATCTTCGGCATGGCGGCCGATCAGGACGTGCAGATCAACTCCAAGCCCGAGGGCGCGCGGATCTTCCTCAACGGCGTCGACTCCGGGAAGACGACGAACACGACGCTCGAGCTCGACCCGAGCCGTGAGCACAACGTCTACGCCACGCTGGGCGACATGAAGTCGGGCAGCTCCGCGATCCGCCGCAAGGTCCGGGTCCTGATCGTCGTGCTCGACGGCTTCCTGACGGCCGGCCTCGGCCTGTTCGTCGACTACCTGACCGGCGCGCTCTACGAGTTCGAGCCGGACCGGATCCAGCTCAACCTGGGCATCGCGCCCGTGTCGCCGTCGACCCAGCCGCAGCCCCAGCCCCAGCCCCAGCCGCGCCCCCAGCCGCAGCCGCAGCCCCAGCCCCAGCCGACCGCCTCGCCTTGCCCGATCTGCGGCGAGCCGCGCGGGAACGCGAGCCCTTGCCCCCACTGTGGCATGGACTAGCGCTGCGGCGGGCGATGGCGGGCGCCTCGGGGCGCGGGCTCGGCTCGAGGTCCATAGACCACTTCGCCTCGCCCGCGCCCCGATGCGCCTCGCCCTCGCCCGCCTCGCGGGGGGCTGTGTGGGCGGAGCTGACGCTGGTGAGCAGGCGCCCTCGCGAGCTGTTCGGCTTCGGAGGGGCTGACGCTGGAGCGCTGGCGCCCTGGCCATGGAGTCGCCCTCGGGGGGGGCTGGCGCTAGAGTGCATGCGCCCTCGCGGAGACGTCGGTCTCGGAGGGGCTGTCGCCGGTCGGCGGGCTCCAGCGCGCTCGAGTCGGCGTCGGAGGGGCTGTCGCCGGTCGGCGGGCTCGAGTCGGCGTCGGAGGGGCGGTCGGCGGGCTCCAGCGCGCTCGAGTCGGCTTCGGAGGGGCTGTCGCCGGTCGGCGGGCTCCCTCGCGCCGGCAACAGCGTCGGTGGCGGCTGTCGCCGGGAGGCGGGGCCCCTCCCGCTCGAGTCGGCGCTGGAGGAGCTGTCGCTGGGAGGCGGAGGGGCCCTCGGCTGCGGGCGTGGGCCGGGCGTGCGCGGCGGAGAGGGGGCGGCTAGAACGGGGGACGTGAAGCACCGCCGTTACTGACTGCACGTACTGGCCCGGCGTGTCCGGGCCGTTCCACCGCCGCGGACGGACTAGGGCCGGCCTCCGAGGGGGCGGCTCGTCCGTCCCCAGGGAGGCTCCGTGAGCGAAGGGTCCATGGCCACCGTGTGTGGCCCGAACGAGCGCGGTTCGACGGAAGATGTCGAGGCGCGCGTCGAGCGCGTGGCCGAGGTCGCGCGCGCGCACGCGGTCGCGGTCGACCGCGCGGCGCGGTTCCCGGAGGAGGCGCTCGGGGCGCTCGCCGCGGAGGGGCTGCTCGGGCTCGTCTCCGCGGCGGAGGTGGGCGGCCTGGGGCGGGGGCCCGGCGCGGCTGCGCGGGCGGTCGAGCGGCTGGCGCGGGCCTGCGGCTCGACCGCGATGGTCTCGTGCATGCACTGGGCCGGGGCGGCCGTCCTCGAGGCGGTGGGCGACGAGGGCGTGCGCAAGGAGGTCGCCGCGGGTCGGCACCTGAGCACGCTCGCGTTCTCGGAGGCGGGCTCGCGCAGCCACTTCTGGGCGCCCGTCTCGACGGCCCGCGCGGAGGGAGACGGGGTCCGGCTCGACGCGCGGAAGTCGTGGGTCACCTCGGCCCGTCGCGCGACGGCCTACGTGTGGTCGAGCCGACCCGTGGCGGGGGACGCGGGTCCGAGCACACTCTGGCTCGTGCCGAGCGACGCGCCGGGGCTGGAGGTCGGCGCCCCGTTCGCCGGGCTCGGCCTTCGCGGCAACGACTCGTCGCCGGTCGCTGCGGAGGGCGTCTGCGCGGGCGAGGCCGCCCGGCTGGGAGAGGACGGGCAGGGCTTCGCGCTCATGATGGAGGTCGTCCTCCCGCGCTTCAACCTGATGAACGCGGCCTGCTCCGTGGGCCTCATGGAGGCGGCCGTCACGGGCGCGGCGGGGCACTGCGGCGCGACGCGGCACGAGCACCTGGGCGCGTCGCTCGCCGACCTGCCGACGATCCGCGCCTACCTCGCGCGCGCGCGCGTGCGCGCCGACATGGCCCGGGCGCTCCTTGACGACGCGGTCGCGGCCGTCGAGGGCGGCCGCGGCGACGCCATGCTCCGCGTGCTCGAGGTCAAGGCGGCCTGCGCGGAGGCGGCGCTCGAGGTGACCGACCTCGCCATGCGCGTGTGCGGAGGGGCGGCCTACCGGCAGGAGGTCGGGGTCGAGCGCGCGTTCCGCGACGCGCGCGCCGCGAGCGTCATGGCCCCGACCAGCGACCAGCTCCTCGACTTCATCGGCAAGGCCATGTGCGGCCTGCCGCTGTTCTGAGCGTCACGAAGGGGCGAGGAGGAGCCATGACGACGAAGGCCGGCGAGACCGCCTCGGCGACGACGACGAGCCTGGCCTGGGCGCCCCCGCGCCCGCGGGCGCTGCGCCTGGGGGCGGTCGCCTACGACCCGAAGGTCGTGACGATCTGGGAGGGCTTCGCGCGCTGGCTGGGCGCGCGCGGGCTCCCGCTCGAGTACGTGCTCTACGGGACCTACGAGCACCAGGTCGAGGCCCAGCTCGCGGGCGAGGTCGACCTGGCCTGGCACTCGCCGCTCGCGTGGCTCGAGGCCGCGCGCCTGGCGCGGGCGCGCGGCCTCGGCGCGCGCGCGGTGCTCATGCGAGACACGGACCAGGGCCTGACGTCGGTCGTCGTCGTCCGCGACGGGGGGCCCGTGCGCGCGCTCGGCGACCTGCGCGGCCGGCGCGTCGCCGTGGGCGCCGCCGACTCCCCGCAGGCCACGCTCCTCCCGCTCGGGCATCTCCTCGCAGCCGGGCTCATGCCGGGGCGCGACGTCGAGGTCGTGCGTCACGACGTCGCGATGGGCAAGCACGGCGATCACGTGGGCGGCGAACGCGACGCCGCGCGCGCGCTCGTCGAGGGGCGCGTCGACGCCGCCTGCCTGCTCGACGCGAACCACCTCGCCTTCGCGCGCGAGGGCACGCTCCCGCCCGGGTTCGCCCGCGTGCTCGCCCAGACCCCGCCCTACGACCACTGCTGCATGGCCGTCGTCGACGGGCTCGCCGGGGTCCGCCTCGACCTCGTCGACCGCGCGGTCGCGCTCCTGCTCGGCATGCGCTACGACGACCACGAGGCCCGCCCGCTCCTCGACCTCGAGGGGCTCAAGGCCTGGCGCCCGGGGCGGACGTCCGGCTACGGGCTCCTCGCCGCCGCGGTCGACCGGCTCGGCGCGCTGGACGCCTGGCTCGTGGCGGTGGGCGCCCGCGCGTGCCCATGGCCGCGCGGGTGAGCGCGCCTCACGACCCGCCGCGGGCCCGGCCCTCGGCGCCCGACACCGCCGCCCTCGACCTCGGGCCCCTCGGGCTCGACCGCGGCGGCGAGGTCCTCCTGCGACGCGCGCTCCGGGCCCTGCCCCAGGGCGGCGCCCTGCTCGTCACCGGGGCCTCGCCGGACCTCCCGATCCACCTCCGCGCGTGGTGCCGCGCCGAGGGACACGAGCTCGAGCCCCTCGGCCCTTCGGGGCCCGCCGGCGCGGCCGCGGGCGGGCGCGTCCGCCGCGGCGCGGCCGACGCGGCGCGGTGGCGCGGCGCCGAGC
>JANJTH010000840.1 GCA_024711205.1 Planctomycetota bacterium
CGGCCCGCCGGGCCGCGGCTGCCGCGGCGGCGTGCGCGTCGCGGGGGGCCGCGCGGGCCCGCCGGGTCGCGGCAGCCGGTCGGACGCGCCGAGCCCCGGGACCAGGCTGCGCAGCGCGCTCCGCGCGGCCGGCGCCAGCGCGCCGCCGACCGCCGGGACGAGCTCCGGCCTGCGCTCGAGGAGCGCCGAGACGAGCCCGGCCACGAGGCGGAGCGGGGCGTCGCGCGAGACCTCCCCCGCGCCCTCGACGAGCGGCAGCAGGCCGCGCTTCGCCGCGCGCGCCGCGAGCTCGGCGGCCCAGCGGGTCTTGCCCCGGCCGCGCTCGCCGGCCAGCGCGAACACCCCGCACGGCGCGGCCCGACCGCTGGTGGCGCTCGCGGCGGCCGCGGCGCACGCCGCCTCGAAGGCCGCGACGAGCCCCTCGCCGCCCGCGAGCGCGGGGGCCGGCAGCGCGTCCGCCACGGTCGGCTGCGCGCCCGCCTTGCTGGCGTCGAGCTCGTGGACGCTCGTGACCTTGTTCTTGCCGGTCCGCTTCGAGACGTAGAGCGCGCGGTCGGCGGCCTCGGTCAGGTCGTCGCCGCCCGCCGGCGCGTCGTCGGGGAACAGCGCGACGCCGACCGAGAGCGACGGGCGCAGCCCCTCGGGCAGGCCGGCCTCGCCGAACGGGTCGTCGACGACCGCCTGCCGGACCTTGTCGGCCAGCGCGATCGCCTCCGCGCGGCCCACGCCGGGGAGGATCAGCGCGAACTCGTCGCCGGCGTAGCGGATCGCGAACTGCTCGCCGCGCGCGTGCTCGTTGAAGATCCCGCCGATCCGCTTGATCACGGCGTCGCCCGCGAGGTGGCCGAGGCGATCGTTGATCTTCTTCAGGTTGTCGAGGTCGATCATCGCGAGGGCGACCGGCGCCGCGCCGGGCCCCCAGTCGGCCTCCTGCTTCATGAAGCGGGCGAAGAACCGGCGGTTGTAGAGCCCCGTCAGGTCGTCCTTGAAGACGAGCGCGAGGAGCTCCGGATCCGTGAGCCGGTCCGACTCGCTGAGGAAGGAGGGAACCCCCGACATGAGCCCCCCGCGCTCGGCCCGGTTCCCCCCGGAGGGGCCGCCGCGACCCGGGCTTCGGCGTCCGCGCCGACCGCCCGGAAGGTCCGCGACTGTACCAGCGGCGGGCGGCAGGTCAACCAGCGCCCCCGCCGCGGGGCGGCCCGCCGCCGGCGCCCGCGCGCACGAGGTCGACGAGCACGTCGGGGTAGCCGACCCCCGGCAGGCGGAGCGGCGCATCCTCCGGGAGCGGGGGCTCGACCCGGCCCAGATCGACCGTCCCGACCTCGACGCCCGGGGGAACGACGCGGGCGGCGCCGGGGTCCACCGGTCGCACGGCGAGCCGGAGCCCCCGCGCGCACACGAGCAGGCGGCCCTGGTCGGTCAGCGCATAGCGGGCCCGGGGCCGGGCGGTCGCGACCGCCGCGCCGGCCAGGAGCACCCCGAGGGCGGCGCGCCCGACCCAGGCCAGCCCCCCGCCGCCGAGGGCGAGCACGAGCGCGCCGCCGACCGCGACCGCCCCGCCCGCGAGCGCGGCCGTGACCCCCGCAGGTGAGCGGGGCCACCGCCCGCGCGCGCGATCGGCCCAGACGATCCGCTCTCCGGGCGCCAGGAGCCCCTCGAAGTCCGCGCCGGGCCGCAATCGCGCTCCTCCGGACCGCCCGATCCCCGTGCGACGCAACGCCGGCGACGGGACGCACCCGGCGCAGATTACCAATCCAGCATGGAGTTACGCCCTGGCCTCCCGATTGCGAAGATCCGTGCGTGCCGCGCTCCGTTCCCACCGCCCTGCTCGCATGCGTCGCGTCGGCGTCCGTGGCGGTCGCCTGGACCCACGACGGCGCGGCCTGGCTCGGGACCTGGACGGTCCAGGGCGGACCGGGCGCCGCGGCCCGGCTCGAGGTCCGCGACCCCGTGGCCCCCACGGCCCCGGGCGCCGCGCTGCGCGTCGAGCGCGACGGCGCCCCGGGCGCGCTCACCCCGACGGGGACGGGCTGGTGGCTGCTCGCCTGCGAGCCCGGGATCGTGGGTGGCCTCGCGGCCGGCGCCGCCCCGGGCGCGCGGGGGGTGCTGCAGCTCGAGGGCGGGGCGTGGTCGGGGTTCGTCGCGCTCCCCGACGGTCGGCGGACCTGGGAGGTCGGCCGAAGGCCCGGCGCCGGCGGCGCGCCCGAGCCCGCGTTCCGGCGGCACGTCCGCGAGGCGATCGCGCTCAACACGGCGCGGCGCGACGACTACGCGCGGCGCTCGGGCGGGCGCTCGACGAAGGTCTCGCGGCGGCTCGTGCTCCTCGAGCGGCTCGTGCTCCCTTGGGCCTGGGTGATCGACCAGCGGGCCAAGCGCTGGGCGAAGCGCGGCGTCCCCGTCGCGGCGCTCGACTTCGCGTCCATGCACCACGTCGCGGCCGCCGACGCGCCGCCCCGCCACCGCGGCGAGGCGACCGACGCGCAGGAGGCGGAGGTCGACGCCCTCCTCGACGGGCTCCGGGCCCAGGTCGCCCACCTCGCGCGGGCGGGCGAGTTCGCCGCGATCGACGCGGCCGCGCTCGCGACCTACCGCGCGCTCCGCGCGCGCGAGGCCGCCTGGGGCTGCCACTGGGCCATGTCGATCCACGTCGTCGAGCAGATCGGCTTCGCCGCGCGCAACGCGCTCGCCTACCGCGCGGCGACCGACGGGGCGACCGACGACCTCACGCGCCACTTCGTGCGCGGGCTGCGCTGGGGCCTCCGCACGGCGGCCGGGCTCGACCGCGACGCGCAGCGCGCCCACGCCGTCGGCGTCGGCGTGCTCGTCAACGACCTGCCGGAGATCCCGCTCGACCGGTGAGGTCGTCGGCCCGCTCGGGCGCGCGCCCCGGCCGGCGGCTCAGCCGGGGGAAGGCGCGGGGGGCTGCGCGGCCGGCGGCGGCGCAGCCGGCGGTCGGCGGAGGCGCTTCGCCGCCTCGACGATCGCGAGCACGACCGCGCCCGCGAGCACGCCCACGACCGCGTTGAAGAGGGGCGCGGCGAGGAACCCGAGCACCCCCGAGCGCGCGCCGGCCCACCTCGCGAGGTCCTCGGCCGCGTGGTGGAGCGCCCCCACGCCGTGGACGAGGATCCCGCCGCCGACGAGGAACATGGCGGCGGTGCCCGCGACGGAGAGGAACTTCATGAGCAGCGGCGCGCCGGCGAGCAGCGCCCGCCCGAGCGCGCGCCGCGCCCCCGCGCCGAGGCCCTGCGCGCGGGCGAGGTGCATGCCGGCGTCGTCGAGCTTCACGATCCCCGCGACGAGCCCGTAGACCCCGACGGTCATGATCGCGCTGATCGCGAGGAGCACGCCGACCTGCTTCGAGAAGCTCGCCTGGGCCACCGTGCCGAGCGCGATCACGACGATCTCGGCCGAGAGGACGAAGTCGGTCCGGATCGCGCCCTTGACCTTCTCCGCCTCGAGCGCGACGAGGTCGACCTTCGGGTCGGCGAGCGCCGCCACGTGCGCGCCGTGCTCGGCCTCGACCTCCCCGGCGTGGAGGAGCTTGTGGGCGAGCTTCTCGCACCCCTCGAAGCAGAGGTAGGCCCCGCCGAGCATGAGCAGCGGCGTCACGGCCCAGGGGGCGAGCGCGCTGATCGCGAGCGCGGACGGGACGAGGATCGCCTTGTTGACGGCCGAGCCCTTCGCCACCGCCCACACGACGGGGAGCTCGCGCGCGGGCGCGACGCCCGCGACCTGCTGGGCGTTGAGCGCGAGGTCGTCGCCCAGGACGCCGGCGGTCTTCTGCGTCGCGACCTTCGTCATGACCGAGACGTCGTCGAGGATCACGGAGATGTCGTCGATCAGCGTGAGCAGGCTCGCTCCGGCCATGGCGATCCTCGTCGGCGTGGGCGCGGCGACGCCGCGCGGGCGGGCGACTATAGCGAGCCGGGCGCGCCCGGGTCGGCGCGCTCGCGCCGCGCGTCGAAGGTCGGGCGGGGCATGTGGCGCGCGACCTTCGCGGCGCGGGCCGGGTTGATCGCGCGCGGCCGGGCGAGCGCGCGGAAGATCGGGAGCCCCTGGGACCGGGCGACGAGCTCGCGGCGCGTGCGCCCGGCGGGGGCGTCGGGCCAGGGCGCCGGGTGCTCGCGCAGGCGGAACAGGCGCGGGGCGACGGCGCGCACGTAGGACCAGTAGCGGGGGTTGTCGGTCTGGAGCACGAGGAGGCCGTCGGGGCGCAGGACCTCCCAGGCGCGGAGGAAGAACCCGGGGCCGAGCATGCGCCGGCCGACGCGCGACGCGTCGTAGTAGGGCTGGGGGTGGTAGACGTGGAGCTCCGCGACGCCGCCGGGGAGGAGCCCGTGGAACAAGAGCTCGACCCCGTCGCCCCAGGCGAAGCGCAGGTTCGCGAGGCCGCGCTCGCCCGCGCGGCGCGCGGCGTGGCGCACGGCGGGCGGCACGAGGTCGACGCCGAGGTGGTCGTGCGTCGGTCGCGCGACGGCGGACGAGAGCAGGTAGCGGCCGTTCCCGCAGCCCAGGTCGACGACGCGCGGGGCGTCGTCGCGCCCGAACAGCGCGCGCCAGTCGACGGGCTCGCCGAACCGGAGCGTGGCCCAGCAGTCCGTGCGCCGCTCGGGCGCCACGACCTCGCCGGCGAAGGGGACGCCCAGGTCGGCCTCCGAGCCCGGGTCGCCTCCGTCGTCGTCCGCGGGGAGGGCCTCGTCGGGGGCCCGGACGAGCCGGTCCTCCCGGGGGTCGCCCGGCCCGCCGGGAGCGACCTCGCGGGCGCGCCCCTCGAGGGCGGGCCGCGTCGGAGCGGCCGGAGGGAGGTCGGCCTGGCGGGGGTCGCGCGCGACGTGCTCCGCCCCCGCGCGAGCCGGGCGGCGGCCCGGGGGCGGCGCGGGGCCGCCGACGCCCTCGCGGCCTGGCGGCCC
>JANJTH010000736.1 GCA_024711205.1 Planctomycetota bacterium
GGGTTCGAGGGCGAGCGGGCGCTGCGCGCGCTCGAGGCCGCCCCCGGCGCGGCCGACCCGCGCCTGCGCTGGGCGCGGGCGCGCGCGCTCGACCTCGCGGGCGACCCGGAGGGCGCCTACCGCGAGGTCGAGGCGCTCCTCGCGGCGCCCGCGGGGCTGCCCGCCCGCGCGCGCTACGACCTGCTGCTGGTCGCCTACGCGCACGAGCGCATGCGCGGGGTCCAGGGCGCGGCGGCGCGCCTCGACGAGGCGATCGCGCTCGACCCCGCCAGGCCCGAGGCCCACGCGCGGCGGGGGGTGGAGGCCGTCGGGCTCGGGCGGCACGCGCGGGGCGACCCGCGCGCCGAGGCCGACCTCCGCCGCGCGCTCGCGCTCGACCCCGGGCACGCCCCGGCCTTGCGCGGGCTCGCCCATCTCCTCGCCGACGAGGCGCAGCGGGCGCAGGGCGAGGCGCGCGAGGCCATGCAGCGCGAGGCGTGGGCGCTGCTCGAGCGGGCGCACGCGGGCGACCGCGACGACCCGCGGACGCTCACGATCGAGGCGTTCCTCCTCCGGACGCTCCGGCGCGAGGACGACGAGCGCCGGGCCCTCGAGCGCGCGCTCGCCGGGTTCGAGCGGGGGGGCGGCGGGCTCGGCGGGCACTTCTATCGCCTGGCCCGGGCCGAGGCGCTCCGCATGGCGCGAGGCGGCCGGGGCGACGGCTTCAGCCTCCTCGTCGGGCGGGTCCGCTTCGAGGAGCCCATGCATCCGCTCGCGCTCTCGGCCTGGGCGGCCGGCGCGCTCGCCTCGAACCGCGCCCGCGCGCCGGCCGAGCGACCCGCGCGGGCCCGCGACGCGCTCACCTTCCTCCACGCGGCACGGCAGATGAGCCCGCGCGCGTGGCAGCCCTACCTGTGGGCCGCCGAGGCCAAGGCGCAGCTCGACCCGGCCGACCCCGAGCTCGAGGGCCTGCTCGAGGGCGCCTTCGGGCTCGTGCCCGAGGACCAGCTCCACGTCGCGCTCGAGGTCCGCGCGATGGTCCGGGCCCTCCAGCGACGCCACGAGGAGGCGCTCGCCGACGCACGGGCCTCGCTCGCCCGCGCGCCCGAGCGCGCCTGGCCGCGCGTGATCGCGGCGACCGCGCTCGACGCGCTGGGCCGGGCCGACGAGGCGCGGGCCATGCGGCGGCGCTGACGGGCGCCGGCGCGCCCCGCCGACGCGGCGCGCCGGGGATGTCCGGCGCGGGCGAGCGCGCTACTCCGCCGGCGGCGCGGCGCCTATCATCCGCGCCATGGCGCCTGCCCCCACGAGCCCCGAGCCCGCGCCCGGCGCCGCCGCGCCGCCCGCGGACGCCGACTGGGCGGCCGCGGTCGAGCTCGCCTTCGAGGGGCTGATCGCCGCCGACGAGGCCGGTCGGGTCACGGGCTGGAACCCGGCCGCGGCGCGGATCTTCCGCCTGCCCGCCGCGGGGGCGCTCGGGGAGCCGCTCGCGCGGTTCCTCGACCTGACCCCGGCCGAGGGGGGCCCGGGCCCCGACGACCCGGGGCCCGGCCGGCGGCCGCGCGTCGTGCCCGCGCGCCGGGCCGACGGAGAGCCCTTCGCGGCCGAGGTCGTCGTCGCGCGCGGGCGGGGCGCGGCGATCGCGGTCGCGGCGCGAGACGCGAGCGAGCGGCAGGGCTTCGTCGAGACCGTGCAGGAGATCGTCGAGACGCTCTCGACCGAGAAGCTGCAGCGCTCGGCGATCCTCTCCGCGACGAGCGACGGCATGGTCCTCGTCGACCCGGGCGGCGTGGTCCTCTACGCGAACCGCCGCTTCGCGGACCTGCTCGGGCTCGACCCCGACGGCCTCGAGGGGCGAGCCGTCACCGAGGTCGCGGCCGCGATCCGCGCGCAGCGGCCCGAGCCGCCGCGCGCGTTCGACGAGGCCCTCGCGGGCGCGCAGCCCGAGGTCCCCGCCCTGCGGTGCACGCTCGGGGGCCCGACCGCCCGCGCGCTGCGGCTCGAGGCGCGCGACGTCCAGCCCGACGGGCGCGGCGGCGCGCTCGGGCGCCTCGTCGTCGTGCGCGACGTGACCGTCGAGGAGCAGGCGCAGCGGGCCAAGGAGGAGCTGATCGGCAACGTCTCCCACGAGCTGCGGACGCCGCTCACCTCGATCCGGGGGTTCGTCGACCTCGTGCGGGGCGGGCGGGCCGGGCCGCTCTCGGCGCGCCAGCGGGAGTGCCTGGACATCGTCGCGGAGAACGTCGCCCGGCTCACCCACCTCGTGGCCGACCTGCTCGAGGTGGACCGCGTCGAGCGCGCGCCGCTCACGCTGGCGCGCGTCGAGCTCGGGCCGCTCCTCGCCGAGCTCGAGGCCGACGAGGCCTCCGAGGCCGCGCGCAAGGGGCTGACGCTGGCCGTCGAGGTGCCGCCGGGGCTGGCGGCGCGGGCCGACCGCGCGCGCCTCCGGCAGGTCCTCCAGAACCTCGTCGCGAACGCGGTGAAGTACACCCCGCAGGGCCGCGTCGTCGTGCGCGCGCGCGCGGCCGCGCCCGACCGCGTCGCGCTCGAGGTCGAGGACACCGGCGTCGGGATCCGGCCCGCGGACCTCCCGCGCGTCTTCGAGCGGTTCTTCCGCGCCGACGACCCGCGGGTCCAGGAGGCGGGCGGGACCGGGCTCGGGCTCTCGATCGTGAAGGCGCTCGTCGAGCGGATGCGCGGCGCCGTCGAGGTCGAGAGCGAGCCCGGCCGCGGGAGCCGCTTCCGCGTGGTCCTCCCGGCCGGCGAGCACGCCGCCGAGGCGTCGGGGGCGCCGGCGACGGCGCGGCGCGCCCAGGTCGCGGCGCCGGCGCGCGTCCTCGTCGTCGACCCGGACCCGTTCCGGCACCGGCTCTACCAGGTCGCGCTCCACCCGCTCCGGCTCCAGCTCGCGGCGGCGACCACGGCCGCGCGCGCCGCGGAGGTGGCCGCCGCGGGGCCCGTCGACCTCCTGCTCCTCGACCTGTCGAGCCGCGAGGAGGGCGCGGCCGCCCTGTTCGCCGGCCTGCGCGCGGACCCCCGGCTCGCGCGGATCCCGTGCGTCGTCGTCGCGGCGGCGGCCGAGCTCCCGGCGGCGCTGCGCGCGGGCGCCGACGGGTTCCTGCTCGCGCCCGTCGACCTGGCGGCCCTCCGCGCGGAGGTGGTCCGCGTCCTCGGGCTGCCGCCGCCCGCGCGCCTCGAGCCGGCGGGGCGGG
>JANJTH010000935.1 GCA_024711205.1 Planctomycetota bacterium
CCGCGCGCCCACGCCTCAAGGCGGGCACGCTCGTCGTCCGTCAGTGCGATCTGGGGCGCCACGCGCATACGAACCCACCTTCGCGGGGTCGGACGCACGCGGCCACCGGAAATTCATCCAACTCGGACGCGGGGCACTAGCTCACTCGAGACCGGCGATGACCCTCAGGCGCCTCGTCAGCTCCCGGAGGCGAGCTTGGGACGATGCGTCCCCGCCCAGGTGTCCAGGGAGCGCGTCGAGAAAGGCGTCGATCGAGAGGAGCTTCTTCAGCTCCTCTCCGAGGTACGCCTGAATCGAATCGGGTGCTTGGCGGACCTCGCCGAGGAGCTCAGGGCGGCCGTCAACGACGGCGATGATGTCCTCCAGGTCGTGGCTCGCGAGGCAGTCGCCCTTGCCGCGATCGTGGAATGCCTCGAGCTTCGTCGCCAAGAAGCAGGGAGCGGTGACGATGCGGATGTCTTCGTTGCGGACGCGGAGCAGCGTCGACTCCCGAAAGGCCACCTCAAACCACTTCCCTTGGAGCCCGAGGACCTGCGGCTCCGTGGGCATGAGATCAACCTTGATCGCCGTGCCCTTCAGAACCCACCGACACGTCGGCGCGCCCTTCTCTGCGTCCTCGGCGAAATCGCGCTTGCGGAGCTCGTCGCCCAGCAGGCCGTACTCCGCGTACGTCCGGCACTGAACGATGGCATCTACGTCCTTGGTCGGGCGTGGGCTTGGGCTGCCCGCCTCGGTCACGAAGAGCGACGAGCTGGCCCCGCCGAGGAATGCGAAGCGGTCCCGAAGGTCGTCGAGCTGCTTGGAGACGCGGATCAGCGCCTCAATCGGGTCGCTTGGCGGGCTCACGCGGGTGGAGCCTATCTGAAATCATCTGCTTGGCCAACTCGCGCTCGCGTGCGCGGCCGACGCGCAGCGCGTCGATGAGGACGAGGAGCTCGCGGAGGCGCTCGTCGTTCGCGGCTGCGGCGGGGGCTCCGCTGTAGAGGGGGCATAGGGCAACGCCCCGCACCTTACCGGACGAATCGGGCCAGACGGGCGGCGGGTCCCCCGACGTATCGCCGATCTGCTCGGACAATGGAGGGGCACCGTGGGCGGTGGGGACTCCGCGCGTCGTGCTGCCCCGCACGGGGGGGAATGCATATCGAGCGCCGTGCACGATGAACTCCTGAATGGCCGCGACGACGGGGCGATGCGAGCTCAAGGGTGCACGCCGATCGGCACCGTGCAGCAGACCCGCACGGACGCATCGCTCGACGGAGCTGTGGACGTTCGACACGCTGAGGTTCAGGTCACGAGCCGCGGAGCCGAAGGTCACGGTCCGATCGAGGACGAGCTTCAGCGCAACGACGAGATCCTGCGGCTTCAAAATCGTCTGGCGCACGGTCTTCTCTATTCTCGAATCCAGAATACAACCCGCATTCCGTATTCGCGAATCAGGAATACGGCCGCTCGTGCTTTCGTAAGCCTTTTCGCTCCAAAGCATTTTGGGCGCTGGGCGAGGGACTGGCGCGACGAAGTCGTGGCGCGGACACAAGTCGTTTGAGAGCGCGGAGTTCGCCAGGGGAGCACTCGCCGAGGCGCTCGCCGGGTGTGTGTGCGCCGCGTGCTCGTCCTCTTGCCTGAAGCTGACCCGTGCCCGTGCTGGACCGGCCGGACCGCGGCGCGAGGGGGGCTTTCGAGCCGGCGCGTCGACGCCGAGCGTCGTCGCGGGGCCGGGGCCCAGGTCAGGGAGGCGCGCGTGGGGGTGGGCGCGAACGCCAGCGTGGTCGGGCCTGCGGCAGCCGCAGACCAGCCGACACGCCAGCCGGTAGACTGGGCGGCCTTCATGGCCGGCAACACCTGGGTCACCGACATGACCCACTTCCTGGACGCGCTCGAGCCCCGCGCGGACGTCCCTGCCCCGGCCAGGGAGCTCGCGACCTTCTTCGGGCAGATCGTTCACGAGCTGACCTGCCACCCGCAGAGCCGGCCCCGCGACACCGGACTCCGGTGTCGGCGGTCGCGCTGCTCCGGTCGCATCCACGCGCTGCTCGAGCGCCTCGTGACGATCCAGTGGTCCTGCGACGCGTGCGACGACCGGGGCATGATCAGCAACTGGCGCGGGACGCCGTGGGACATGACGGGCAAGCCGGCCGGCGCGCGCGAGCCTCCGCGGCGTCCGAGCGCCCCGCGCTCGCCGGCGCCGCGCGCGGAAGGACCCAACGCCTACTGCGAGCGGCTGGGCGTCCCGGTCCCGCGGCTCGAGGACGTCCTCGCCGCGAGGCGGCTGAACGTGCGCGAGGCGACGATCGTGGCGCTCCTCGAGCGCGGCGGACACATGACGATCGAGGAGCTGGCGGACCGCCTCGAGTCGGCCGGCGTCGAGGCGCGCAGCGGCGACATGGCGCACTCCATCCGCAAGGCCTGGCGGGGTCTCCCCCCGGTCGTGAAGGGCCGGGACGGACGCTACTCGCTCGACACGGGAAGCCCGGCCTTCCTCTTCCTCCCGTACACCTTCGACCTGGGGGAGCGCGCGGCCCAGGAGCCCCTCCAGGTCACGGAGCGGGGGCCGGACGAACCGCTCACGCTCGAAGAGGTCGAGGCGGCGTTCGAGGGCCGCGCCCCCTACCAGTTCGGCGTCTCCCGCAAGGTGGCCGCGATCCTCGACGCGCACGGCAGGGCCATGAGCGTGGCCGAGGTGCAGGAGCACTTCGGCCGCGTCACGCGCGTCGCCCCTCCGCTCCAGATCGACGCCAGGACGCTGCGGCTCGGCTCGCCGGACCTCGTGACCCTCGCCGAGGGGCGCGTGACCTTGAACTCGGCCTCGACTTCCCTCTCGGCGATGCGCACGGCCGTGCGGCAGCTCGCGCGCCCGGTCCTCCTCCAGAAGGCCCGCGACGAGCGCTTCAGCGCGCGCCACGAGGTCCGCGCAGCCGAGCACGCGCAGCGCGCACGCGCGGCGGCGGCCGAGGCCGCCAAGCTCAGGCGCGCCGTCCTGCGCGTCGTCCCCGACGTGGACGACGTGCAGGCGGCCGCCCTCCTGGACCTCCAGGACCGCTCGATCCGCACGTTCGTGGGCCACCAGCAGGTGCGGGAGCTCGCCGAGACCTTGGCCGGCTACGACGTGCTGGTCGGGCTCCACCCGCGCGAGGCGCTGGAGTCGATCGGCGTCGACCCGTCGCGGTTCGAGCGCCTGATCGACCTCCGGCCTCCGAAGAAGACGCGGCGCATCTCCAAGGCCGGCCGGACGCTCCAGATCACGCCCGAGCTCTTGATCACCAGCTCGACCGGCATGAGTCGACCGCTCGGTGACCCCGGCAAGGTCGCGCAGTATCTGGCGCAGGGTGACCACGGGAAGCTCGAGCGCCGCCTGGCCAGCGACCTGAAGTCGTTGTTCGCCTTCTACCGCTACGGCGTGCTCCAGCAGGGCGTCCGCCTGCGCTGGGGGTTCCTCGACGACCGCTACTCCGTCTCCTGGGAGCTGCCCGGCGAGCTGAGCCTCTACGAGGTCATGAAGGCCGCCGGCGAGGAGGGCCAGACGGTGGAGCTGGTCCTGGGCAACGCGCCCGGCTGGGAGGCACCCTGGTCCCGCGCCCAGCGGTTCCGCGCCTGTGGGGTGGACGCCCACGACGTCGTCGTCCAGGGCCAGGACGGACGCGTCAGGATCCCGCGCTGCGAGGTCCAGGCGATCCGGGTCGTCGCGCCGTGAGCGCTCCGGTCGTCGACCACGCTCGCCCGCTGAAGGTCACCGTCCGAGTCGACGGCTCGTTCGACTACGCGACCGGCGTCGCGGGCGTCGGGCTCGTCGTGCACGAGACGCGGCGACCCGAGGGCGGACGCCAGGGGGAGGTCGTCGCAGACCTCGCCGAGGCCCACCTGGAGGTGGCACCGGGCGACGTCCAGGCGTTCGCGATCCTCCGGGCGCTCGAGGTCGCAGAGGCTCGCGGCGCGGCGCCGGTCAGGCTCCGCTCCACCGTGAGCGTCCGGCGAGCCCGGGCGGCGGCGGGACGGATTTCCCCGACCATGAGCGGCCGAGGGGCTGCTCATGGCAAGGCGGAGCAAGTCTGAGACGGCGCGGACGTGGGCCACTACCGGAACACATCGACGCCAAGCTCCAGGCCGAGCTGGGCGAGACGCGCGAGCAAAGTCGGCGAAAACGTCGGCCCTCCCTGACCAGAGCGTTGGAAGTATCCGCAGTAGAGATCGACTCGGTAGCCTCGCCCCCGGAGCGTTGCGACGGCCTCGGCGCGCGGTTCGAGCAAGTCCAGGAGCGCGTGGAGATGCTCCTCGAGCGTCAGCGCCCGTGGGAGGCGCGAGCTGAGGAGCCAACCCCCTTCCCGCCAAGCTCCGTGGACGAGGCGCTCCCCCGTCCGTGACGTACTCGTCCGCTCTTCACCCCTCCTCGCCGAAGACGTCGGTTCGAGCCCGAGTAGGGCGGACACCGCGGCAGGATCGAGGCTCTTGTCGAATGCGCGGAAGGTGGCCGTCGCCTCATTCAGCCCACGACTCGGCGCGGTCTCGTCCGATGACCAGGCACCTCTGAGGATCGACACGAGGCTTTGGGAGTTCATGCCGGAGAGGGGCGCCACGAGCAGCCGGACGGCGAGCTTCGCGCAGCGCGCGAAGATCCGAGGAGAGGAACCAACGACGCCATGCGCCGCTTGGCCAAACGTGAGCACCCCAGCCCCGAGTTGGAGCCTCCTCCCCTCCTCGACCGCACCCTCCACGATCGCCTGAGCGTACTGCTCGGGTAGGCCCGCGCGCACCGTCTCGAGCTCGGAGGCGGCCAACGCCCAGGTGAGCAGCGGTCCGTCCTCGCCTGTCGTCAGGGCCTCGACACGCAGCACTCTGCCGCGATCGTCGGGTTGATACGACGCGACGAGGAGCGCAGTGTCGATCTTCCCGCCGACGGGCACGTACAGTTCGACGGCCACCTCGCGCGCCGCCCCCGTTCCGCCAGGTGCGTCCAGGGCGCGCTCGGCGCGGCCGGAGGCGACCTGGGGGCCGAGCGGCGGGGGCCCCTCGATCCACACCCGCGCCTTGGCCATGCTCCCGTGAGCGAGGCCGACCTCGAAGGTCCGCTCGTGCGGCCCGGTTGGCAGCATGGAGCCCATCCTACTTCCGGCGCCGCGGCGAGGGACTCGCGGGCCGCTCGAGCTTCGCCAGCGCCGCCTGGTCGGCCTCCCGCTGGACGACCCGCGCGGCGTAGCTGGCCTGGGTCTTCGTGCACACGAGCGAGTAGGGGCTGCCCCGGCGCTCGGTGCGGAACGTGAGGTCGACCTTCGCTGCGTGCGCGACCTCCAGGACGTGCCGTCGGCGGGCCTCCGCGGCGCGGAGCGTCCAGGCGAGCTCGCGACGATTGTGCAAGAAGGCGCGCAGCCCCCGGCAGTCCTCACACGTGCAGCGCAGGCCGTCCGTCGAGCGCGCCGCGTCGGCGGGTGGCTCGAGCGGAAGTGCGACGCGCGCGCGGAGGTGGGCCGCGACGTCGGCGCGCAGCGCCTCGGCGAAGGGACGGAGCGCCGCGCTCCCGGCGGGCGCGAGGGCGAGCGCCGCCGGCAGGATCACCTCGTCCAGCGGCCAGCGCGCTCGATTCGCGCGGAGCGCGCGCAGGAGCTGGTCGCCTCGCGTGGCGGAGGGCTGCAGCGCCGCGACCGCGTGCGCGAGGTCGAGGACGGCGGCCGTGCGGCGATCGGCCCCTCGCTCGCCCCAGTCCCAGCGCGCGCACCCCTCGGCTCGGCCCACGGCCACCACGAGCGCGTCGAGCGGCGCCGCGAGGTATGCGCCCGGTCGAGCCGCCGCGACGAGCCCCAGGAGCCGCGCGAGGGACGGGAGCCGGTAGGGGGCCAGGCAACCGACGAGCGCGCCCAGGAGCTCGCCGGACTCGCCAGGCTCGAGGCGGCCCAGGGCGCGCGCGAGCGTTTCGCACTCCTCAGGTGCTGTTCACCATCTACTCCCGCGCCGAGGCCAGGGAGGTGCTCGGGAGGGGCAGCCAGGGCAGCGCCGGCCGCTTCCGCTCGCTGCTCGAGGCCGCGCATCCGCAGCTCCGCTTCGACTGGAAGACGATCCAGGCGGCCGTGCGGGAGCAGCCGGAGGTCCTCCCCGAGACCTACGAGTACGAGGCGGCGCGCCTCCAGAGCGGGTTCCGCGCGGACCTGCGCGCGTTCAAGCGGCAGCTCTCGATCGCCGACCCGGAGTGGCTGTTCTCGGCTGCTCGGCTCATCGAGGGCCAGCGTCGAGAGCTGACGTTCCTCCGGGACCTGATCGACTCGCGGCTGCGCACCTCCGACCAGGAAGGGAGCCGGTGGAACCGCGACGATCCGCTCTTCTGGCGCTTCACCCTCCGCGGTCGCGAAGTGCCGGTGGACGTCGAGGAGCTCGCCTCGGGTCTCTTCGAGAGGCGCCAGCTCGACGAGGCCGAGGCCGTGTTCCGGCTGCTCGTCGAGTGCTTCGAGGGCTACGCGGAGTGGCACGACTACCTGGGGCTGATCGCCCTGGACCGTGGCGACCTCGCCGCCGCCGCCGCGCAGTTCGAACGCACGATCGAGCTCGGCCGGCGGAGGTTCCCCAGGCGGATCGCGAAGAAGGACCACTGGCGCCTGCTCGGAACGCGACCCTACATGCGCGGGCTCCGGAACCTGTGCTGCACGCTCCATCGAGCGGGGCGCTACGACGAGGCCGAAGCCCTGTGCGATCGCCTCGAGCGCGAGTGCGGGGACGGCCTGACCGCAGACGCCCACCGGACCTCGATCTCCCTGAACACCGGCCGGTGGGAGGATGCGCTCGCGCTGGGGAACCGTCTTCACGGGCTGTTCCCGGAGGAGAACTTGAGCGCCACGACGAGCTGCGCGATTGGTACGCAGGCATGACGAAGGCCTACGGCTACGCCGAGGGCGAGTTCGACCCGAACCGCGTCGACTTCGACCGGATCAACCGGCGCCTCGCGCGGCCCCCCAAGCTCCACCGCGCCGGGCTCTGAGCGCGGGCCCCCCGCCTGGCGGACGCGGCCCGACGGGACCCCGCGCCTGCCCCGACCGCGGCGGCGACTTCGAGGAGGTCGGGGCCTGCGAGCCGCCGTTCACGACTCGCCGCAGCGCCGCCAGGCTCGCTCCAGCTCGGCGAGCTCCGCGTGGAGCTCCGCGACGCGCCCCAACAGGTCGGTCAGCACACCCGCGAAGCGCTTCGACCCGTCGCCGCCGAACATGTGCGCGAGCTCATGCAAGATCGTGGCGAGCGCCCGGGACGGCAGGACGTCCGACAGGGCGCTCGCGCAGACCGCGATCGACTCGAGCCGAGCGCGGACGCGGTGACCGCTCGGGGTCGGCAGCGACGGCCGAAGCGGGTGGGTCACCGCCACCCCTGACCACGCGGACCTCGGATCGTCGATCACGAGGAGAGGCGGGCGGGTCTCCGCAGGGAAGAAGCTCGCGAGGTGCTCGGCCACGAAGTCCTGGACGAGCGCGAGCCGCGCTCGCTCCAGCCCGCGCCTGGCGGTCCTCGTCTTCGTGAACCCTCCCGCCCGCTCGCAGAGCTCCTCGAGGCGCGGATAGCCGAGGCGAAGGAACCCGTCCTGGACGAGCGTCAGCGAGCCGCCGACGCCGCGCAGCCAATCCAGCGCCTGCCTGCGCCGGTTGCCTGCTCCGTGGTCGCCCCTGGAGATCCGCTCGGTCACGGCCAACAGGGGGTTCCGAGCTCGCCAGCGCTGCACCTCGACCCGATCCTCGGCGAGCCGCCTCGTGAGGCCACGCACGACGGGGTGCCATGAGCCCACCTCGATGGCCCGCTTGGGGTAGCTGGCCCAGTGTCGGCGGACGCTCTCGAGCACCTCGCCGGCGACGTTCGGGGGGAGCCTCCCCGACAGCCGGGCGAGTGCGTCGACGACCTGGAAGTCGTAGAGCGCCGCCCGGTCCCGGTCTTCCTGGCGGACGTCGTGGGCGGCGAGCGCGAACGGGAGCTCGTGCGTCCCGGCCGCCTGCCAGGCATGGAAGAGGATCCCGCGCGCTGAGCCGCCGCTGCGCGGGTAGCCTCGAGGAATGGGACGCGAGCTTCGGCGCCAGACCGACGTCCGCTCGTCGCTCCAGAGCTCGTCGCCGAGCAGCGGGTTCTCCGGGTAGCAGAAGCTCGGCACGACGGCCTCGCGGAGCAACTGGACGTCGTCCGGGCTGGTTCGTCCCAGGCGGACCCAGCTCTCGCCGACCGCCCTGCTCCTTCGCTTGAGTCGATAGGCGAGCATGTCGATCCGCCTCCCGTCGATCCGTCGGGGAGCGGACGTCACCTCGAGCTCCCACGCGCGGGACCCCGCGGCCACCGTCCAGCCGTGATCCCGGATGGCGCAGAGCGCGGCGATCTTGAAGCCCTCGCCGAAGTGGCCGGCGTATCGCCCCTCTGGCGCCGCGGTCTTCGTCGAGGCGCCGATCGGGATCAGCCACTCGTGCCCGAACGCCACGTCGTCCGCCCTGATCTCGACACCGTGGAGGTCCGTCGTGACCGCCACCCGGCGCGCGAACTGGGCGGGGCCGACCGCGTCGAAGAAGTTCTGGACGAAGTCTCGCAGGACCTTGAACACGCTCCAGCGAACGGGGTAGGTCGTGGCGAGGTTGAGCGGGATGATCTCGTCGTCGTCTGCCATGGCAGCCTCGCGATGCTCACGACCAGCCCTCCCCGGGCGAGCCGAGGCTCGCCCGAGCGATCCACGGGGGATCCTGGGGCGCGTGGAACCTGGACCCCGGTCGGCCTCGGCCAGACCGGACCGACCTGCAGCCCGCCCCCCAGGGGCGAGCTCAGTCGAGGAGCGGGTCGAAGTCCTCGTCGACCTCCTCCCAGTCCTCGACGTCGAGCTGGTGCTGCATGGGCGTGCCGCCGAAGAGCCCCTCGCGCTCGTCGGGCGGGATCCGCTCGAGCGGCACCTCCATGGCCACATACGGCCCCCGCACGCCGATCCGCACGCCGATCCGCGGGCGCCGCGCGCGCGGGAAGTAGCCCAGGCACTCGCCGAGCTCCTCGTCCGCGAGCACGAGCGCGACCTTGCCCGGCACCTCCCCCACGACGTGATGGCTCCCCGGGCGCACCTTGCTCACCACGCCCACCCACTCGAATCGCTCGGCCATGTCGTCCTCCGTGCGCCGACTCCGCGCACGCGCCGGGCCGGCGGCGGCGCTCCGTCGACCCGACGCGCAAGTCGCGGATCCCCCGGCGGCTTGGGCGCGGCCGGCCGATCGAGCGACCGTCTCGTCGCCTCGATCCATGGGCAGGACTTGCCCGCCGCCGCAGGCCCGCAGGACACGGTCGGCTCGGACCGTCCGGGGAATCGCAAAGGCCGGGGCCGGGGCCGACGGACGACGGCCGGCCGGGCGCCCCGCCAGGGCGGCGTTGCCGGCGCACCCGGGGACCGAGCCGCGCGGCGCCCTGCGGGTAGAGTCCCGTCGTGACCCCCTCGCTCGAGGCGCGCCTCGTCCGGGCCGCCGCGCTCCTGGCCGCGTGGCGCGACGTGCTCGAGGAGCGCGGCGCCGACGACGAGGCGCCGGGCTGGGCCGTGCGCCGGGGCTGGGACGGGTTCCTCGGCGCACTCCCGGACGACGACCTCGCGGGCTGCGAGGTCGGGGGCGCCCCCGCGGTCGCGGCCCTGGCCGGCGCGCCCGGGGACCTCGTCGCGCTCGCCCGCGAGGTCGCCGCCGTCGTCGCCGTGCGCGAGGCGCCGCCGCCCGTCGCGCCCGCGGAGGCCCTGCGCGGGGCCTCGCGCAGGAAGAGCGGGCAGGTGGCGGCGCTCGTCGCGCTGTGCCGCGAGCGCGGGTTCGACGCGCGCCGGGTCGTCGACGTGGGCTCGGGCGCCGGGCACCTCACGCGCGCGCTCGCGCAGGCCCTGCGCGTCGAGGCCGTCGGGCTCGAGCGCGACGGGGCGCGCGTCGAGCGCGCGCGCGCCCGGGCGGCCGGCCACGACGCCGTGGCGTTCGAGGTCGTCGCCGTGGGCGCGGCGCCCGTGGCGCTCCGCCCGACCGACCTCGCCGTCGGCCTCCACGCCTGCGGGGCGCTCGCCGACGAGCTGGTCGCGCTCGCCGCCCGCGACCGCGTCGCCCTCGTCCTCGTCGCCTGCTGCCCGCAGAAGATCGACGCGGCCGCGCGGCTTGCCGCCTCGTGCACCGGCCGCGCCCGCGCGCTCGAGGTCGCGCGCGAGGTCCTCGGCGTGGCGAACGCCTTCGAAGGCACACCCGACGTGGAGGCCCTCGCGACGCGGATCGCCCTCCGGCGGCTCCTGCGCGCGCGCGGCGTCGACCTGCGCCGGGGTGACGAGACGCACGGCCTCACCCCCCGCGTCCGGCGCCGGCTCGAGGCCGCGGCGGAGCGGGCGCTCGCGCTGCGCGGCCTGGCGCCTTCGAGCGAGCCCGAGCGGCAGGAGGCGCTCGCGCGCGCGCGGGCCGAGGTCGGGCTCGCGCGCCGCCGCGCGCTCCCACGCCGGCTCCTGGGCGCGGCGCTCGAGGTCGCGCTGGCCCTCGACCGGGCCCGCGCCCTCGAGGAGGCCGGCGCCGCGGCCGACGTCGTCCGGCTGTTCCCGCGCGCCCTCAGCCCGCGCAACCTGGCCGTCGTCGCGCGGGCCCCGACGCGCTGACGGCGGACGCCCGGCGACCCGCGCCTGCGAGCCCGGGCGGGCCACCACGGCGGCCTCGCCCCGGCCGCCGTCAGCCCGCCCCGCCGGGGCGACGACGCCGGTCCGTGGTCATGCCGCGCCCCCGCCGCTCCACCTCGGCGGGGCGACCCCGGGCCGCGCCCTGCCCTCGCACCTCCTCGGCCCAAGGCGCCCCGGTCACCCGCCGCCGCGGCGTTCGCTCACCGACCCCGACCCGCAACGGGTCGGGCGCATCCGGCACGGGGACGGCACGCTTCCCGGGTCGCGCGGGCGCAAGCCCTGTCTCCCTCGTGGGTCGACACGTGGCCCCGGGCTTGCGCCCGCGTCCGGCCCGGAGGCTCCCCGTGACCCGTCGCCCGCTCCCGACCGCGTGCCTCCTGCTCCTCGGCGCCCTGGCCTGCCCCGCCTTCGGCCAGGAGGCGGCCCCGCCCGCGGCCGCGCCGCCCGCCGGCGCAGCGGCCGCGCCGGGGCCTGACGCCGCGGCGCCCGACGCGCCGGCCGCGGTCGCCCGCCGCTTCTACGAGGCCTTCTGCGCGGGGGACACGGCGACCCTGGAGGCGCTCTACGCGCCCGACGTGCGGTTCCGCGACCCGATCTTCACGTTCTCGGACCGCGCGGGCACGATGGGCATGTGGCGGGTCCTGCTCGACCCGGCGAGCGGCGGGGTGTTCTCCTACGAGCTCCTGGGCGCCGAGGGCGACCGCGCGACGGTGCGCTGGGAGGCCCACTACCGCTTCCCGACCGCGAGCTTCGGCCGGCGCGTCCACAACGTGATCACGGCCACGCTCGTCGTGCGCGACGGGCGGATCGTCGAGCACGTCGACGACTTCCCCTGGGACGCCTGGGTCCGGCAGGCCCTCCCGCTCGGGCGCCTCGCGACGTGGTCGCCGCTCGAGCGGCTCGTCAAGGCGACGATCCGCCGCGTGCTCGCGAGCCGGACGGGGTCGGCCCCCGCCGCCGGCGCGCCCCCGGCCGGCGCGACCCCGCGGCCCGGGATCGTCGACCGGGTCCCCGACGGGAAGTAGGGCGACGCCGCGCGCGCAAGCGCGGGGCTCGCGGGCTCAGCCCGCCGTGAGCGTGGCCAGCGCGAGGCGCCGGCCCCCGATCACGACCCCCGGGCCCTCGCGCCCCGCGAGCCGCAGGCCCGGCACGCCGAGCGCGTCGAGCCGCCGCTGGTCGTCGGGCGCGCCCGCGACGTGCACCTCGGCCACGAACCGCGGGCGGGCAGGCGCCGCGCCGTGGTCGGGCCGCTCCTGGACCTCGATCAGCGCCCCGAGCCCGGGCCGGGCCAGGTAGACGACGCCGCGGTCCGCGCGCGTGCGCAGGCTCGCCGGGTGCAGGAGCCACCCCGCCCCGGCCAGCCCCGGCAGGTGGTCGTCGATCGAGGCCACGTCCACGGCGACGTGGTGGAGCCCCGGCCCGCGCCGCTCGAGCGCGCGCCGGTACGGCCCCGGACCGATCGCCTCCATGAGCAGGAGGCGCCCGTCGTCCGCGGGCGGGCCGACGTAGACCTCGCGGGTCCCCTCGGCCGGGAAGTCCTCGACCGGCCCGAGCGCCCACCCCGCGGCCTCGCAGACGGCGGCGGCGGCGGCGGCGGACGGGACGAGGACGGCGACGTGGCTCAGCGTGGGCGACATGGGCGCGCTCCTGCCGCGTGGGTCCGGGCGCGGCGCCCGCGGCTGGCTCCCGACGTCAGTCCGCCGCGGTCGCGGCCGCGAGGCGCTCGAGCCGGCGCAGGAGCTCGGCGCGCTTGAGCAGCTCCTGCACGTCGACGCGGCCGCGCGCGCGGGCCTCGCCCAGGAGCCGGGTCAGGCGCTGGTTGTCGGCGTCGAGCCGCTCGAGCATCGGCCGCACCTCGACGATCACGGCCCGCTGCTCCTCGAGCCGGCGCCCGGCCTTGTCGGCCTGCTCCTCGAGCTCGCCCACGCGCGCCTCGAGCCGGAGCCGCTCGGCCTCGCCCTTCGAGATCCGCCCCGTGACCGACTCGAGCTCGCTGCGCTGCTTGCCGAGCGCCTCGCGGGCCGCCTCGGCCCGCTGCCGCCACAGGTCGACCTGCGCCGCGGCGTCCTGGGCGCGGGCCTCGGCCTCGCCGCGCCGCGCGTCGGCGTCGGCCGCGGCGGTCACGGCCTGCGCCAGCGCGCCCATCAGCAAGGCCTGACTCTGGCCCTTGCAGCTCTTCAACGCCACGCCGCTGTAGCCCTGCTCCTTGGCCAGTTCATAGCTCTCGCGATCGGTCAGCGACTCGTCGATCACCACCGGCTTGATCGCCGCCGCGCGGTGCATCCGGTTCTCAGGATGGGCCTTCAGATCCCGCGCCGTGGGCTGCTCGATATAGGCGGCGCGAGCGAACGCCGTGGGCGCCAGCGACTCCACCCGGGCCAGGAACTCCAGGATGTACTCGACACTGTCGGCGCGCTCGTTGAAATCGAGGC
>JANJTH010000012.1 GCA_024711205.1 Planctomycetota bacterium
CGACGCGTACTGGCACAAGGGCTTGTTCACCGAGACGCCGTTCCGTATCATGGTAGACGGGCTGCTATGAGCGGAGGGGGCGGGCTGGGGCCGGGCGGCCGACCGGTGGGAGGGCGTCCGGGCTCAGACCGAGCGCGGAGCGCGTCGGACCGGGCCGGAGCGGGAGGGCAGGGCCGGGGCGGCCGACCGGAGGGAGGGCGTCCGGGCGCGGACCGAGCGCGGAGCGAGTCGGACCCGGCCGGAGCGGGCGCGCAGGACCCGGGCGACGGCGGGCGCCGCCCCGTGCGCGTCCTGGTCGTCGACGACAGCCGCCTGCACCGGGCGGCGTTCCGGGCGCTGCTCGAGCGCGCACCGGGGCTCGAGGTCGCCGGCGCGGTCGCCGACGGGCTCGAGGCGGTCGAAGCCGTGACGCGCCTGCGCCCCGACGTGCTGCTCATGGACGTGCGCATGCCGGGGGTCGACGGGCTCGAGGCGACGCGTCGGATCATGGCGGAGCGGCCGACGCCGATCCTGCTCATGACCGCGCAGGACAACCTCGACAAGGAGGTCGGGCTCGCGCTCCGCGCGCTCGAGCTGGGCGCGCTCGACCTGATCGCCAAGCCCGAGCTCGCGGCCACCGACGCCGCGGCCGGGCAGCGGCTCGTGGCCCGCCTGCGCCTCCTCGCGGGGGTCCCCGTGATCTCGCATCCGCACGGGCGGCGCCGGCCGCGCCCGCCCGCGGCCGAGGGCGAGGACCCGGGCCTCGCCAAGACGACGTTCCACCGGCGCGCGGGCCGGATCGTCGTCGTCGCGGCGTCGACGGGCGGGCCGAGCGCGCTCAAGGCGCTCCTCGCCGGCCTGCCCGGCAGCCTCCCGGCGGCCGTCGTCGTCGTGCAGCACATCGACGCGAGCTTCCACGACGGGCTCGTGCGCTGGCTCGACGAGGAGACCCCGCTCACGGTCGTGACGCCGATCGACGGCCAGGACCTCCACATGGGCTCGGTCTACCTGGCGCCCCAGCGGCGCTACTGCGAGGTGACCGAGCGGCGCCGGCTGGCGCTCGTCACCGAGCCGTTCGGCGCCGGGCAGCACTGCCCGAGCGGCGACCGCCTGTTCGCGAGCGCGGCCCGGGCTTACGGGGGCAAGGCCGTGGGCGTCGTGCTGACCGGCATGGGGGACGACGGGGCGCGCGGGCTCCTCGCGCTCCAGCGGGCCGGGGCCCCGACGATCGCCCAGGACGAGGCGACGTCGGTGATCTACGGCATGCCCCGCGCCGCGGCGGAGCTCGGGGCGGCGGACCGCGTGCTCCCGCTCGAGCGGATCGCGCCCGCGATCGTGGAGCTGCTCGCGTGAGCGGCACCACGCTCCTCGCGCTCGAGGGCGTCACGGTGGGCTACGCGCCGGGCGCCCCGATCCTGCGCGGGCTCGACCTCACGCTCGCCAAGGGCGAGGTGCTGGGGCTCGTCGCGCTCGACGAGCCCGGGGGCAAGAGCACCGTCGTGCGCGTGGCCGGGGGCCTCCTGACGCCCTGGTCGGGGCGGGTCCTGTTCGAGGGCGCGAACGTCCACCGCATGCGCTTCCACGAGGACCAGCGCTACCGGGCCCGCTGCGCGACCGTGCTCGAGGGCGGCGCGCTGCTCGTGAACCAGTCGGTGTGGGACAACGTCGCGCTGCCGCTCCGCTACCACCTGGGGCTGCGCGGGCTCGAGCTCGAGCGCCGGGTCGCCCGCCTGCTCGGGCAGGCCGGCTACGTCGAGGACCCGCACGCGTTCCCCTGGCAGGTCGGGACGCGCAGCCGCCGCCTGGCGGCGTTCGCCCGCGCGCTCGCGCGCGACCCGCAGCTCGTCGTGGTGGACCGGTTCTTCGAGGGGCTCGAGATGCCCGACTGGAAGCGCATGTTCGAGCTCGTGCTCGAGCTGAACCACGCCGAGGGGACGACCTGGCTGCTCGTGAGCGAGCTCGACCCGGCGATCTTCCAGGTGGCCGACCGGGTGGCCGTGCTCGAGGGCGGGCGGCTGCTCGCGTGCGGGCACCGCAAGGCGCTGTTCGAGGACCCGCGCGTGCGCGAGGCGTTCGAGCAGGCGACCGGCTCGGACAGCGGCCCCGCCGGGGGGCGCCCGAGCGGGCGCGCGCGGCGCCGGGGCGAGAGCGAGCGCGTGATCGTGGTCGACTCGGGCGAGGCGCTCGACCTGTTCTCGTCGGGGAGCGACGACGAGCTCGGCGGCGAGGACCCGGAGCTCACGGTCACGATCGACGGCTGGACGCCGGACCGGCCCGGGCGCGGGCTCGGGCCCGCGCGGGGGGGCGCGGCCGACCCGGCCGAGACCGTGGTCTTCGAGGGCGACCGGGGGCCGAGCACGCCGCCGCCGCGCGAGGCCGCCGCCGCCGTCGGCGAGACCTTGACGCTCGACGGCAAGGTCGCCGACGCCGTGCGGGCCGAGGTGGTCCGGCTCACGGCGCCGCCGGGGACGCCCCCGCGGGTTCGCCGGGGAGCGGCCGCGCTGGTGGACCCGGAGGCGACGCTGACCCTCGACGGGCCGCCGCCCGCCGCCCGGCGCGCCGGGCCTGGCGACGGGCCCGCCCCCGCCGGGGCGGTCGACGGACCGGGCGCGGGCGGCGAGTATCCGGGTCGCGCGGGCCCCGGCGGGGCCCGCGGGGGGGGCTGATGCGCTCGACGATCGTCCGGCACGAGCTCGCCGTGGGCGCGTTCGTCGTCCTGGGCGCGCTCGCGGTCGCCGGGTCCGCGGTGCTCAAGACGCGCGAGCGCGGGCTGATCGGCGCCAAGGAGTTCTCGTTCGTCGTCGACGAGGGGAGCGGGCTCGTCCGCGGCGCGCCGGTCCTCATGAACGGCGTGCAGGTGGGCGAGGTCGCGGACATCGAGCTCACGGGGGACCACCGCGTGCTCGTCCGCGCGCAGGTCGCGCCGAAGTTCGCCGGGCACCTGCGCCAGGACGCGCGCGCGACCGTCGTCGAGCCGCCGCTCCTCGGGTCGACCAAGGTCAAGCTCTCGCCCGGGCGCTCGGACGACCTGGCCCCTTCGGGGCAGGAGCTCCAGGGGGGGCTCGAGGGGTCGATCCTCGAGCAGCTCGGCGACCTCCAGCGCAAGGTCGACGGCGTGATCGAGCGGGTCGACCGGTTCGTCGTGAACGCCGACGACACGCTCGCCTCCGTGAAGCGGGTCGTCGACCGCGTCGACCGCGGCGAGGGGCTCGTGGGCCAGCTCGTGAACGACCCGGCGCTCGCGGAGGACGCCCGGGCCGCGCTCAAGGCCGTCCGGAACGTCGTCGAGGCGGCGGACCGGGGCGAGGGCGTGCTCGGGCTCGCGGTGCGCGACGGGGACCTGGCGAAGGACCTCAAGGCGGCGGTGGCCGACGTGCGGTCGATCGCGGCCGAGCTCGAGCGCGGCGAGGGCTCGCTCGGGCGGCTGCTCAAGGACCCGGCGCTCGTCGACGAGGCGACCGGGCTCGTGCGCGACGCGCGCGGCGCGATCGGGAAGCTCGACGAGCTGAACGTCCAGGCCCGCTCGAGCGTGGCCAAGGTCGAGGCCGTGCTCGAGACCGTCGACGGGGCGGTCAAGAAGATCGACGGGCTCGTGGGCGACGCGGGGCGCGTCACGGGGGAGCTCGCCGACACGCTGCACCGGATCAACCACGGCGAGGGCACGATCGCCGCGCTGCTCAACGACCCGGCGCTCTACCGCGAGACGAAGAGCCTGCTCAAGGAGCTGCGCGAGACCGTCGAGGACCTGCGCGAGCAGGCGCCGATCAACAGCTTCCTGGGCGTCGTGTTCGCCGCGTTCTAGATTTCGCGGGGGGAGGGGGCGCCGCAGGAGCCCCCTCCCCCCGCGAAATCTGGCTGGGGATGGGTGGGTGAGCTGGCGGGGGGCGAGGGGCTGGGCCCGGCAGGGGGGCCAGGGCCGGAGCGAGGTCGAGGAGGGGCCTGGGGTCGCTGGACGCCGGGGGGCGGCGGGGGCCGGGCCCATGAAGGCGCTGCTCCTGGCCGTGTGCTGGGCGGGCTGCGTCGCCGTCGAGGCGGGGGGCCGGGACGCGGCGGAGGTCGCGGAGGCGCTCGCGGCGGTCGTGCGCCTGCATTACGCGGCGCGGCTCGCGCTCGAGGAGGGGCCCGGGGCGCAGACGGCGCCGGAGGCCGAGGACCTGCGCGCGGCGCAGGCGCGGCTCGATCGGGCGCTCGGCGGGCCCGAGGTCGGGGAGGACGACGGGCGCGTGGCGCGGGCCCGCGCGGCGCTCGTCGCGGAGGGCTGGGTCGTGTTGCCGCCGGCGCCCGGCCTGGAGAGGGCGGACCCCGGGCTGCCGCTCGCGCGGGTCGTCGAGCGCGCGCAGGGCCTGGCCCTGACGTTCGGCGAGGGCGACGACGAGCGCGTCGTGCGCTATCGCCGCGTCGTCCACGAGGACCCGGCGGTGCCGGACTACCCCGCCTGG
>JANJTH010000026.1 GCA_024711205.1 Planctomycetota bacterium
GCGCTCCTCGCGACCGCCGGCCCCGCGACGTGGGCGGGCGCCCGCGTCGCCGCGGACGACGCCGCCGCGCACGCGGCCGTGCTCGCCGCCGGCTCGGGCCGCCAGGACGCGCCCGTCGTGCTCCTCGTGACCCGCCCCGGCTGCCCCTGGTGCCGCGCGCTCGTGGGGGACGTGCTCGGGCACCCCGACGTGCTCGCGGCCCTCGGCGAGGCCGCGCGCGTCGAGGAGGTCCCGCGCGCCGACCCGCGCGCCGGCCGGCTCCCTGGCGTCCCCGCCGTCGTCGTGCTCGGCCCCGACGGCGCGCGCCGCGGCGCGCTCGCGGGCTACCGCCCCGACGTGGGCCGCTTCCTGGCCGAGCTCCGCCCGCTCCTCGCGGGCTCGGGCGGCGCCGCCGACTGACGCCGCCCCCGCGCGGGCCGCTTCGCGGTGGACGCGTCAGTCGCGCGCTCGCCGCCCGCGCGCGCCGGCGCCTGCGCGGCGCCGCGCGCCTTGCGGAGCAGGTGATCGATCATGGCGCCCGCCACGTCCACGCCGCTCACGAGCTGCGCGTGCGGGAAGTAGCAGGGGAAGTTCGCCTCGAGCACGAGGTGCCGCCCGTCCGGCGTCTCGAGCACGTCGACGCCGCCGTGCTCGAGCTCGAGGCACGCGACCGCGCGCACGGCCACCTCGGCCATGCCGGGCGGCGGCGCGCACACGTCGGCCGGGTCGGAGCTCCCGCAGGTCCGGAAGTCGTCCTGGAGCTGCACGTTCTTGTAGGCCGCGACGACGCGCGCCCCCACGACGACGCAGCGCCAGTGCACGGCGTCGGGCACGAACGCCTGCACGAGCGGCTGGTTGCCGAGCGACACCGCGTACTCGATCACCGAGAACAGGGTCGGCCAGGCGTCGACCTTGATCACGCCGAGCCCGCCCGAGCCGCCGAGGATCTTCACGACGACCGGCAGCCCGCCCACGCGCTCGACGTGCCCGCGCAGGACGTCGCGGTCGAGCGTCGAGCCGTAGACCGTCGGCGGCACGGGCACGCCCGACCGCTCGTGGATCCACGCGGCGTCGAACGGCGTGAAGTCGATCCGCCCGGGCCGCGCGTAGAACGTCGCCGCGCCCGGGGCCCACAGGAAGTGCTCGACGCGCATGGCCGCGAGCGAGACGGCCGGGCGGAACAGGAGGTCGCCCGGCCGGCACCGCAGCTCCGGGTCCCACGGGAACACCTTGGCGTCGAGGTGGTCGACCTCGACGCCGCGCGCCACGCACGCCGCCCGGAGCAGCTCGATCGTCTCGCGCGGGACGTCGTCGTCGACGAGGCGCAGGCGCACGGGGAGGCGCGGGCTCGCCCGGTCCGCCGCGCTCAGCCCGTCGCCTGGATCTTCTGCTGCTGCTCCTGCTGGACCTTGTGCTGCTGCTCCTGCTGGTGCTGGCGGAGCACCTCCTGGTGCCGCTCGCGGGCCTTCGCCTTCTGCTGCTGCTCGGCCTGCTGCTTCGTCTGCTGCTCCTGCTGGCGCTGCTTCTCCTTCTGGCCCTGCTCCTGCTGCTGCTTCGCCTGCTGCTCCTGCCCCGCCTTCCCGCCGTCGCCGCCGCCCTGCTGCTGCTGTTGCTTCGCCTGCTGCTCCTGCTGGCGCTGCTTCTCCTTCTGGCCCTGCTCCTGCTGCTGCTTCGCCTGCTGCTCCTGCCCCGCCTTGCGGTCGTCGGGGCGGAGCGCGGCCTGGACCTGCTCGGCCTTCGCCTTGAGCTCCTGCTGCTGGGCCTTCGCGCGCTCGTCGCCCGCGGCCTTCGCCTGCTCGCGGAGCTTCTTGAGCCCGATCCGCTTGGCCTTCTGCTCGGCCTGGCGCTCCTTCGTGTCGAGCCCGTGGGGCCGCTTGCCCCGCAGCTCGCCCTGCACGTCGCGCACGGCGGCCTGGCCGGCGCTCCGCTTCCCCGTCTGCTCCTGCTGCGCCTCCTCCTGCTTGGCGCGCTGCTCCTGCTGCGCCTGCGGCTTCGCGACCGCGGCGAGCTGCTTCTGGGTCGCCGCGTCGAGCCCGGGCGCCGGGCGCTTGAGCTCCTGCTCGGCGTGCCCCCAGCCCTGCTTGCCCTGCTGCTCCGCGCCGCTCGCGCCCTGCTTGACCTGCTGCTCCCTGTGGCTGAACTGCGCGAAGAGCTGGGCGGGGAGGACCTTGGGGCCGGGGGCGGGCGCGGGGGGCATGGGCGCATACTCCTGGGAGGACGTCTCGTGGGACGAAGTCTAGCACGCGGCCAGCTCCGCCCGCCCCTCGCTAACCCTTGCGGCGCTTGGGCATGGCCTTCAGGTCGACCGTCTTGACGCCGCCGATCGAGCCCTGCGCGAGCGCCTTGATCACGACCTGGTCGGGGTGGTCCTCGAAGATCAGGCCGAGCACGCTCGCGTCGATCCAGAGCGCGACCTCGAGCACGCGCACCGGCGTCTTCATCGTGTCGTTGAGCTGGAACACGCCGGCGCGCTCGGTCACGAGCGGGCCGAACTCGAGCCGCCAGATCCGGGCGTCCCGCGTGATGTGGATCGTGAAGTCGTCGGTGAACCAGAACTTGACCCGCTCGCCCGGCTCCCCGCCGGGGATCGAGAAGCGCGCCCCGTCCTCGCCGCGCGTGCGGCGGATCTGCACGTGGAACAGGCCCTTGCCGTCGGCGCGGATCGCGTCGACCTGGTGGAAGAAGGGCATGAGGAACGGCTTCGCGTCGGGCGGGAGCAGCAGGTCGAGCGAGCGACGGATCCCCTCGCCCGTGACCGTGACCTCGCCGAGCCCGAGCAGGAGCTCGCAGGTGAGGATCACGCCCGGCTTCTCGACGTCCTCCTCGAGCTTGCGGACCTGCGCCGCCCGCGCCGCGAGCTGCTCGTCGGTGAGCCGCTCCTTGACCGCCGTCCGCAGGTAGTAGAGCCCCGCCCCCTGCCCGCGCTCCCAGGCGTCGGCGAGCGCGACGGCGAAGGGCGCCGTCTGGATCTCGCTCGGCTTCGCGACCACGAGCGCCGCGACCGCCGCGAGCGCGACGCCGCTCGCGACGCGGCCGGCGGGGCGGAGGAGCGCGAGGCCGAGGGCCGCGAGCCCGGCCCCCGTCGCGTAGGCGAACGGCCACACGTCGACCTCGTCGGCGCGCAGGAGCGGCTTGCCCGCGAGCGCGACGCCCGCGACGCCGCCCAGCGCGACGAGCGTGAGCAGGCGCGCCGCGCCGCGCGCCCCCTCGCGGCGCCCGGTCGCCGTCGTCTCCTGGAGCGTCTCCTCGAGGGCGGCCGCGGACAGCCGCTCCGAGATCCGCTCGCGACCGGGCGCCGGGCCTGCTCCGCCCGCCGGGTCGAGCAGGCGGGCGCGCAGCTCGGAGGGCGCGATCGCGGCGATCAGGGCGCCCGGGACCACGCCGCACAGCGCGATCGCGGCGGCCGGGGCATAGGCCCACTCGGCGTCCTGCCCGAGGACCCAGCGGCACACCCAGGGGAGCGCCCACGCGGCGAGGACCGCGCCGAGCCCGCCCAGGACCGCGAGGCGCGGGGCCGAGCGCGCGGCCTCCTTGCGGCCGGCGAGGCCCGCGAGCAGGTCGCCCAGCCCGTTGCCGAGCGCGAGCGACAGGAGGAAGCAGCCGAAGACCATGGCCCACAGGAACGCGCCCGAGCCGAAGAACGGCGTCGCGAGCAGCCCCAGGAACACGAAGAACGCCGAGAGCGCGGCGCCTCCGGCGAAGCACAGGAGCCGAGGACCCATGGGTGGGAGTGTACGCCCCGCGCGCGGGGCCGGGCGCTACTGCGGCGCCGTCGGCCCCGCGGTCGCGGGCGCCTGGAGCGTCGTCGTGGGCGCGGGCGCGGGGTCGAGCGTCGGCCGGTAGAAGCGGGCGAACAGCCCGACGACGACCGCGAGCACCACCACGGCCACCGCCGTCTCGATCCGTCCGCCGTCCACCCAGCTCGTCTTGTTCTTCACGTGGTCTGGCCTCCCCCCGACTCGTGCGCGCGCGCCTCTTCTTACGCGGGCACCCGCACCGTGGTTGGGAGGTTCCTCCCTGTCAACCCCGGGTCCCGGACCCGGCGGCGTCCCCCTGCCCTTTCCCCAGGCCGGAGCATGGCTTAGAGTCACGCCCCGCGTCGCGGTCGGCGCGGTCTCCGGACGGGCTGCGGCGGAGGTTCGGCGTGGAGCACGGGGAGCGGCTGGGCGGTCGCACGGCGTCCTCGGACGTCGAGCCGGCGCTCGGGCTCGTCGAGACGGCCAGCGTCGCGCTCGGCTACCGGGTCGCCGACGCCGTCGCGAAGGCCTCCCCGGTCCGGCTCGTGTGGGCGCGCACCGTCTCGCCGGGGCACTTCGTCGTGCTCGTGAGCGGCGACCCCGACGAGGTCGCCGCCGCGGTCGACGCCGGCCTGCGCGCGGGCGGCGACGAGGTGACGGACGCGATCGAGATCGCGAACGTGCACCGGGACCTCGTGGACGCCGTGCGCGGCCCGCGGGCGGTCGCCGTGGCCGAGGCGCTGGGCGTCGTCGAGTGCCGCACCGTCGCGACGACGCTCCTCGCGGCCGACGCGGCGGCGAAGGCCGCGGCCGTCGACCTGCTCGAGGTCCGGCTCGCCATGCACCTCGGCGGGAAGGGCTTCTTCCTCGTGGCGGGCGAGACGGGCGACGTCGACGAGGCCGTCGCGACCGGCGCCGAGGTCGCCCGCGCGCGCGGGCAGCTCGTGCGCGACGTCGTGATCCCGCGCGCCGCCCGCGAGCTGCTCGACCACGTCGAGGTCCGCCCCGAGCCCCGGCGGTCGTGACCCGCCCGCGCGGGGCGCGGGCCGGGCTCGCGGCCGCGCTGCTCGCGCTCGGCCTGCTCGGGTGCCCCGAGCGCGGCCCTCGCTACGCCTCGCTCGCCGAGG
>JANJTH010000064.1 GCA_024711205.1 Planctomycetota bacterium
GGGGCCGGTCCAGCCGCCGCCGGGCCCGCCGGAGCGGGCGCCGACGGGCGCGCGCCCGGGCAGGTCCCGCGCGGCGGGCGACGCCGGGCTCGCCCCGGTCGGGGTCGCGGTGCGCCTCGTCGTGCGGAGCGTCGACGGCGAGGGGCAGCCGCTCGAGGGCGTGCACGTGGAGGTCCGGCGCGCCAACGGCGCGCCGCTCGGGGCGATCACGACCGACGCGCAGGGGACCGCGACGCTGGGCGGGCTCCCGCCGGGCGCCGCGCTCGCGGGCGTCGCGCGGCACCCGCGCTCGCGCGACGCCATGCGGTTCGGCCCCGTCGCGGCGCCCGAGGCCGGCGGCGAGGCGCAGGTCGAGCTCAGGTTCCTCCGCGCGCGGACCGGCAAGCTCAAGGGCCGCGTGGTCGACGGCGCCGGCCGCCCCGTGACCGAGGCGGAGCTCGCGCTCACCGACCCCATGCAGGAGGGCGAGGCGGTCCTCGACGCGCTCGGCATGCGGCTCGGCCCCGACGGGAGCTTCGAGGCCGAGGTCGCCGAGGGGCGCTACTCCGTGCTCGCGCGCGGCCCCGGGTTCGCGCCGTCCGAGCGGGCCTACGTGACGATCCCCGCGGACGGCGAGGCGCCGCCGGTCGAGCTCGCCCTCCTCGCGCAGGGTCGCCTGGCGGGCCGCGTGAAGCTGCCGCCCGACCTCGCCGCGGCGCGCCCGCCGCCCGTCGAGCTCGTGCTCGAGCTCACGACGGGCACCGAGCGCAACCCCTACCGGCGCGTGCTGCGCCGGCCCCTCGAGGTCGACGGCGCGCTGCGCTGGCGCGTCGACGGCTGCGACCCGGGGCGCTACCGCGTGCGGCTCGAGGCCGCGGCGCCCGGCGGGAGCCGGGTCGGCCCGTGGTCCGTGTTCGAGCTCCCCGCGGGCGCGAGCCGCGAGGACCTCGACCTCGTGCTCACGGAGCTCCAGCCCGCGCTCCGCGGCACCGTGCGCGACGACCGCGGCGACCCGGTCCGGGGGGCGCGCGTGTCCGTGGGCGGGCTCGGGGTCGAGGCCGACGCCCGCGGCGACTGGTCGCTCGCGGGGCTCGACCCGGGCGACCTGTTCGTCGAGGCCCGCGCGCCCGGCCACGTGCCCGTCCAGCGCCAGGTCACCTACGAGGGCGTCCTGCTCGCGGTCGACCTCGTGCTCGCGCGCACGGGCGGTCTGCGCGGGGTCGTGCGCACGTCGGCGGGCGAGCCCCTCGGCGGCGCGCTCGTGATCGCCGCCGAGCGGAGCGACGACGGCGTCCGCCCCCACCAGGTCCAGGCCGGCCCCGACGGGCGGTTCGCGTTCGAGGACCTCGCGCCGGGCCGCTACGCGCTCGAGGCTGGCCCCGGCGCCAACCCGTTCGACGACCGGTTCCTGCTCGAGGTCGAGGTCCAGGCGGGCCAGCCCGCGGGCGACGTCACGCTCGTCGTCCCGTAGCGAGTGTCCTTCGCCAGGTGGGCCCCACGGGGTGCTCGTCAGGGACCGAACCAGTCCTCGACGATCAGCCCAGGGATCCGCCCGAACTCCCGGACGTTGCGCGTCACGAGCACCCCTCCGTGGGCGAGCGCGGTGCCTGCGATCAAGGTGTCCATGGGACCGATCGGAGCGCCGAGCTGCTCCAGCCGGGCTCGAAGCTCGGCGGCCGACCTCGCCTCCGCGACCCCGAACGAGAGCACGGCCACGACCCGCAGGAGCCGGTCGAACTGGCCCCGTCGCTTGGCGGGGTCCGTGGACCTGGCGATCCCCGCCTCGAGCTCGAAGACCACCACGGCAGGGATGGCGAGCTCGGAGGGCGACCTGGCGAGGAGACGCTCCGCGACGCGCCCCTGACCCCGAAATAAGTAGACGAGCGTGTTCGTGTCGAGGACGTAGGTCACAGCGCCTCGCGCGGACCGTCCGTCGACGCGGACTCGCGAAGCGTCTCGGCCGTCGGGAGGTCGGGCCAGGCGCCGACGAGGTCGATGATCTCCCGCGGCCAGTCCGCACGGGTGCGCTCCCGGACCAGGCGCGCGAGCCAGGCGCTCATGGACAGGCCCGACGCCTCCGCAGCCGCCCGCATGCGGTCCATCGTGTCGTCGTCGAGGTAGAGCGTCACCTGGGCCATCAGTCCATCCACGTATACGCCCAAGTATACGTGGACGCGCCTCTCCTGGACCGTGCGGGTGCGATCGACCTACTTCGAGCCCTGTTCTCGCCCATCTCGCCGCAGCGTCATTCGCGTCACGGCAACGAGCGCAGGCGACTTGCGAGGCACGAAGGTCGCAGCGAGCGGACCAAATTCGTGCCGGCTTCGCGTCTCGCTCGAATTGGTCGTTTCCGGCAAAGGTTTTGTGGCCTCGTCGCGCGTGGTCTCCGCCTTGCGCGGGGTTCCCCCATGACCCGCTTCGTCGTCCCGACGCTCCTCGCGCTCGCGCTCGTTCCGGGTGCCCTCCGCGCGCAGCCCTACGACCACCACGGGCACCCGATGGGCCCGGTGCTGGGCTACGACCCCGAGACGCTCGGGATCTACCGCGCGCTCGACGGCGTCCTGACCCGCGTCCGCGCCTCGTACGGGGCCGACGCGATCGCGACCGACTTCTCCGCGGGGCGCCGGGTGACGGTCGCCGACGCGTCGACCGGGATGTACGTCGACGCCGTGGCCGAGATCGTCGAGGCGCTCCCGGGCGACAAGTACCGCGTGCGCTCGGCCGGCGGCGAGCGCGTGCTCACGGGCCGCGAGCTCAAGCGCCTGAACCTGCCCTACCTGATCCCCGACGGCGCGACGGTCCTCCCGGGCGGCAGCCGCTGGTCGGGCGTGAGCGTCACGATCGACCGCGTGAACGACCCGCACCTGCGGGCGTTCCTCGAGAAGGCGAGCGCGGTCGGCCGCCAGCCGATCAGCGACGCGGCCAAGATCGCGCGCCTCATGGACCTCGTGAACACGACGCTCAAGTACCCCGGGCACGAGACGCCCGACGTGCGCTCGTCGGCGCTCGAGGCGAGCCACAACGGGCGCGCCGTCCCGTTCGGCGAGTACATCGCCGCGGGCGAGGGCGTCTGCCGGCACAAGGCGATCGCGATGAAGCTCGCGCTCGAGCAGGTCGGGATCGCGAGCCGCTACGTGGCGGGCGAGGCGCTCGCCCGCGAGACGTTCGCCGTCCGCGGCGGGCACGCCTGGGTCGAGGCGCTCACGGCCGACGGCAAGCGCCTCCTGATCGACCCGACCTGGGGCGACCCGGGCGTGCTCCTCGAGGAGGCCTACCGCAAGGGCAAGCTGCGCCGGCCGAAGCCCGACGCGCGCCGGATCATCCCGCCGGGCCGCCGGCTCGACGCGGTGACGGCCGTCGACGGGCCCGACCTGTTCTCGTCGTTCCGCCGCGCGGACGGGACCGTCCACTGGGCCCGCGTCCCGCGCGAGGTCATGGTCCGCCAGGCCGCCGGGACCGCGCACTTCGCGTTCGCGCTGTTCCTCAAGGAGCTCCCGCCCGTGCTCGCGAGCCGCGACCCCGAGCGGCTCGAGGAGCTCGCGAGCACGCTCGGCTCGGTCGGGTTCTTCGCCGAGTACGGCCTGTTCGTCGTTGGCGCCGCGGGCGGCGAGTACGCGTTCGAGCGGCTCGCGCTCGGCCGCGCCGCGAAGTCGAAGTTCGTGCACGGGCTCATGAAGACGCAGGTCGCGCTCGCCGCGGGCCTGCTCGTCCCGCAGCTCGTCCGCAACGGGCTCGGCCTCGACGGGCGCGCCTACGTGATCGACGTCGCCGCGCTCGGGCTCTCGATCACGGCGGTCAAGGGCGCGGCCGAGGCGCTCTCGGCCACGCTCCGGCTGAAGCGCCTCCGCGCGGTCAGCTCGCTCGCCCGCTCGTCGGTCGCGGGCTGGATCTACTCGGCGGCCGAGCTCGCCGTGATCCTCACGATCGGCGAGGAGCTCGGGCAGCGGGCCCACGCGGCCCTCGCCGAGCGCGACGCCCGCGAGCGCGTGCGCGCCGCGGTGGACGCGCTGACGCGCCTCCCGCGCGATGCGGCCGACGCGCAGGTGTGGGCCGCGTCGGACGCGGTGGCCGAGGCCTACGACGCGTGGCGCGCGCGGCTCTACGAGCCGGTGGACGCCCTGAACCACCGGCTGCTCGCCGCGGCCTCGCGGGGCGGCGCCACGCGCGTCGTCGCCGACGACGCGGCGCGCAGCCGCGCGCGCGAGCTGCTCGAGGGCACGTCGGGCCTGCGCCGCCACGTCGAGGAGCGGCACGGCTCCGTCGACGGCTACCTCGCGGGCCGCGAGGCCGCCACGCGGGCCGGGCTCGAGGCGCTCCTCGACGAGCACGGCGCGGCCCGGGCCGAGGCGCTCCGCGCCGTCTACGTGGCCGGCCGGCGCGGCACGGATTACCTCGACGACACGATGGAGACCCGCTGGGTCCTCGCGGGCGGCGTCGCGGGCGCGCTCGGCGACCCCGGCCGGGGCCTCGTGCCGGCGCTCGCCCGGCTCGCCGCGCGCCGCCGCGTGCTCGGGCGGGTCGCGGCGGTCAGCGAGAACCGGCTCGAGGCCTACGACGACGAGCGGACCCTCTGGCGCCTGCTCGCGCTGGCGCGGCCCGAGTGGGCCGAGGTCGCGCGGGCCCGCGTGGGCGAGGTCGACGCGATGCTCGACCTCGAGCGGACCGCGGTCCTCCCGCTGATCGAGGCGCGCGCGGGCGAGGCGGCGGGCCGCGCCGGCCCCACGCCGCCCGCCGCGCGGACGTCGATCACCGAGGAGCTCGGCCGGGTCCGGTAGCCACGGGGTCCAGGGCCCGCGCCGCGGGACGCCGCCCCGGGTGGGCTCGCCCCTGCGGCGCTCGGCCGCGGGCGGCGAGCCGGCGCCGCCCGCGAGGACGCCGTTGCGTGACCGGCCGGGACCGGCGAACCTCGCGGGCGTGGGCGACGACGGGCAGGCGCCGGGGCGAGGGGACGAGGCGGCGACCGACCCGTCGGCGCCGGCCCCGGGCCCGGCGGACGGCGCGGCGCGCCCCGTGGCCTGGCTCGTGTGCCCGCCGCTCCCGCCGCTCCCGGTGGGGGCGCGGCCGCAGGTGACGATCGGGCGCAGCTCGGGCTGCGACCTGACGCTCCCGCACACGAACGTCTCGCGTGTGCACGCCGTCGTCCGCGTGCTCGGCCGGCAGCTCGTGCTCGAGGACCGCTCGTCGTTCGGGACGTGGGTGAACGGGCAGCGCACGACCTCGCGGGCGCTCGAGCAGGGCGACGTCGTGCGGATCGGCCCCTACGAGCTGCGCGTGGCCCCGGCCTTCGTCGACGCGGCGGGGTCGGGCGACGGGACGCGCCACGACGCGACGCGCGCGATCGAGCTGCCGGACTTCTCCGAGTCGACGGCGATGGCGGGCCGCCTCGAGCACGTGCCCGCGGTCGAGCTCCTGCAGGGGCTCGAGTTCCACCGCAAGGACGGGACGCTCCGGATCCAGCCCGGCGCCGAGGACGAGGAGCGCCCGGCGGGCGGCACGGGCGAGGGCGTGGTCGTCGTGCGCGATGGCAGGCCCGTGGCCGCCTGGTTCGGGGCGCTCCGCGACGACGAGGCCGTGATCGCGCTCGCGAGGCTCCGGCGCGGGCGCTTCACGGTGCTGGCGCAGGCCGAGGTCGAGCAGCCGACGATCCGCCGCTCGATGACCGAGCTCCTGCTCGAGGCCCTGCGCCGCGAGGACGAGGACGAGGGCCCGCCCACGGGCGCGGCCGCCCGCCCGCCCGCGCCGGCGGGCGAGGCCGACCCTGGCGACGCCCGCGAGACGGGTGCCATGCCCGCGATCCGCCCGGAGCGGGGCCCGTGAGCGAGCCCGCGCGCCTCGTCCCGCCCCTGGGCCTCCCGATCGGCTCGGTCCGCGCGCTCGTGACGGTGACGATCCTCGGGACGACCTGGTGGCTCCTCGTCCGCGGCCGGCCGGTCCACGCGGAGCTGCACGACACGGTGCTGCTCGTGCTCGGCTACTACTTCGGCGCGCGCCGCGGTCGCCCCGCGGCCGACACGCTCGCGGGTCCGCCCGGCGACCGCGAGGCGAACCCGAGCGACGGGCTGCACCTCCCGCGCCGGCTGATCCAGGCCCTGATCGTCGTCGGCTTCGCCGCCGTGGCCTGGCGACTGCACGAGCACGGCAAGCTGCTGCCCGAGCCGCCGCCGCTGCTCGTGCTCGCGGCGAGCTACCTCGCGGGCGCGCTGGCGCGCGGCGGCCTCTTCGCGGCGGGCGCGCTCCTCGGCGCCGGGGCGTCGAGCTGGATCGGGCACCTCCTCGCGGCCGGCACCCTCGCGGTCGTCGGCGCCGGGTGCGCCGTCCACGTGCTCGACGTCGGCGCGCGCGCTCCGACCTGGCTCTCGCCCGCGTTCCTCGTCGTGGTCGGGTTCTACCTGGGCAAGCGGTAGGGCCCGCCGCCCGGCGGCGGTCAGCCGAGCTTCGCGACGGTCCGGTGCCGGTGGCAGTCGAGGACGTGGTCGTTGACCATGCCCACGGCCTGCATGTGGGCGTAGATGATCGTCGAGCCCACGAACGAGAAGCCGCGCCGCTTCAGGTCCTTGCTGAACGCGTCGGACGCGGGCGTCGTGGCCGGGACGTCCTTCAGGGTGCGCCGCGCGTTCTGCACGGGCCGGCCGTCGACGAAGCGCCACTGGTAGGCGTCGAAGCTCCCGTGCTCCTCCTGCACGGCCAGGAACGCCTTCGCGTTCTTGACGGCCGCGTCGACCTTGGCCCGGTTGCGGATGATCCCCTCGTCCGCGAGCAGGCGCGCCCGGTCCCGCGCGCCGAAGCGCGCCACCTTCACCGGGTCGAACCCCGCGAACGCGCGCCGGTAGCCCTCGCGGCGCTTGAGGATCGTGAGCCACGACAGGCCCGCCTGCGCGCCCTCGAGGATGAGGAACTCGAACAGCGTGCGGTCGTCGTGCACGGGTACGCCCCACTCCTCGTCGTGGTAGCGCACGTAGATCGGGTCGGTGCCGCACCAGCCGCAGCGCGTCGGGGTCGTCATGGCCGCGAGGATAGTGCAGGGTCGGGGCCGGAGCCCCCCACCGGGGCGCGACCGGCCCCGGTGCGTCTTGTCGCCCGCGCGCGCCGGGGCCACGATGCAGAGCGTGACGCAGCGGGTCCGGGTCAGGTGGAGCTGGGTCGTCGCGACGACGCTCGCGCTGGCGGGGTGTCGCGCGCACCACTGGGTCGCCGCGCGCGACGACGCGCTGCGGGCCGCGCCGGCCGCGGACGCGGAGGCCGTGGCGCCGCTGCGGCGCGCGAGCCACGGGCCGCTCGACGGCCCGCCGGAGCGCGCGGCCGGCTGGACGCGGCTCGAGGTCGAGGGCGTCGCGGGCTGGGCGCCGCCCGGCGCCGTGCGCGTGTTCGACCACCTGCACCCGGCCTGGGACGGCGGCGAGGCGCGGGACGCGGCCGTGCGCGCGGCGGTGCGTGAGGTCGAGCTGGCCGCGCGCGGCGCGGGCTGGTCACCCGGGGCCGTCGAGGCGATCCGCGCCGAGCGCGTCGTCGCCGGCATGACGCGCGAGCAGGTCGAGCTGGCCTGGGGCTGGCCGCTCGACGTCGAGGCGGGCCCCGCGGGCGAACGCTGGGTCTATCGCCACGACGACTGGCTCGTCGTCGACACGGGCCCGGGGCTGTCGTTCGGCGTGACGTGGGGCTGGGGCGTCCGGGGCGGGCCCGGCTGCTGGCGCGACCCGTGGGGCCCGCCGTTCGGGCCCTGGGGCGGCGCGGGCTGGGCGGGAGGCGCGCCGCTCCGCGTTGCGATCACGGTCGAGCGCGCCGTCGTGTTCGACGCGGGCGGCGTGGTCCGCGAGGTCGTGACGCGCCAGCTCGCGCGGCGCGGCGCGGCGGGGTTCCCGTGAGCGCAGCGCCGGAGGGGCGCGGCCCGGGGCCGCTCGCGGCGGGGCCCGGGCTGGGGCTGCGGCTCGCCGCGGCGGCGATGCTCGTGGTCGCGGGCGGCATCGCGGTCGTCGTGGGGCCTCCGCCGGGCCCGCCGCAGGGGACGCCCGGCGCCGCGCCGACCGGTGCCGTCGGGAGCCAGTCCGACGCTGGCCGCGTGGGCCCGATCGCGGGCCCGCGGGTGGTCGTCCCGGGGCAGGGCGCCGGCGCGACGGCGCCCGAGGACGCGCCGCTCGAGGTCGTCGTGGCGGAGCCCGGCCCGGGGCAGGTCGCCGCCGTGCGGCTCCGGCGCGGCGCGCAGGAGCTGGGCGGGCTCGCGCGCGACGCCGAGGGCAAGGTCTCGGGCGACGCGCTCGTGCGGCTCCCGCGGCTCGCGCGCCTCGCGGCGACGCGCGACGTCCCGATCGTCCCCGGCCCCGGCGCGGACCTCGAGCTCGCCCGCGCGGTCCAGCGCGTCCTCGCGCAGCACGGGGGCCTGCGCGCGCGGCTCGTCGAGTAGCCGGCGCGGGCCCGGGGACGCCGACCAGGCGTTTGCACCCGCGGCCGCGTCGAGGGACACTGGACCGATCCCGCGGCGACCTCGGCGGGGGTGAGGAGGGCCGGTGGCCCCCGGGCTCGAGCTGGCCGCGCTGCGGCCGATCGGCGTGATCACGAACCCGCGCGCGCGCAAGAACGTCGGGCGCGCCGAGCGCCCCGAGCGGCTCGCGTCGCTCCTGGGCGCGGCCGGGGTCGTCCACGCGACGCGCACGCTCGAGGAGCTCGCCCCGGCGGTCGAGGACCTCGTCGAGCGCGGCGCCCGCTGCTGGGTCGTCGACGGCGGCGACGGGAGCCTGCACTGGGTGCTCAACGCCGTCGTGGACCGCTACGGCCTGGGCGAGCTGAGCCGGCGCGTCCCGCTCGCCGTCCCGGCCAACGGGGGGACGATCGACTTCGTGGCGCGCCACGCCGGCGTGCGCGGCACGGCCGAGGGCCTCGTCGGGCGCCTCGTGCGCGCGGGCACAGGCCCGATCGCGCAGGTGCCGACGCTCGTCGCGCGCGGCGAGCGCGAGCGCCCGGACGGCGGGCGCGAGCCGTTCCTCCGCGTCGGGTTCGCGGCGGCCGTGGCCGGGATCGGCAACGGGTTCTTCGAGCACTACGACCGCTCGGGCCGCGGCCGGCCGGCGATCGTGGTCGGGGTCGCGAAGGCCGCGGGCGCGCTCCTGCTCGACCTGGGCCCCTGGCGACGCCTCGCGCCCCGGCGCTGGCTCGACTACGGGCGCGTCGCGATGGGCCGCGTGCCCGCGCGCGTCGTCGTCGACGGCGAGGCGCTCCCCTACACGGCGCCCACGGCGCTCCACGTGGGCGCGGTCCCGATCGACCTGGGCGGGCTCGTCAAGGTGTTCGGCCACGCGGGCCCGGGGCGGCTGCACGCGAACGCGGGCGAGCTGGGCGTGCTCGGCATGATCGCGAACCTCCCGCGCCTCGCGACCGGCCGGGCGCTCCGCGCGGCCGGGCTGTGGGACGGGCCGGTCGCGCGCGTCCGCGTCGAGGCCACGGGCCCCGCGCCGCTCCGCCCCGTGATCGACGGCGAGCGGTTCGAGGGGCTGCGCTGGCTCGAGCTCGAGCCGGGCCCCGCGATCGCGGTCCCCCGGCTCGACGGGCGGCGGCCGTGAGCGCCGCGCGCGCGCGCCGCCGGCTCGTGCTCGACACGATGGGCGCGGTGAGCGGCAAGATCGAGCAGCTCCTCGCCGGGCAGGACGTGACGCTCGCGACGCTCCCGCTCCCGCAGGAGGCCGAGCCCGGCGAGACCCCGCTCGAGCGCCTGCAGCGGTTCCGCGCGCTCCTGGGCGCCTGCCTCGGCCGCCTCGACCGCGGCGAGCCCCTCGCGTGCGGGGCCTGCGGCGCGCCGCTCCCGGACGCCGAGGCCGATGCGATGCCCTGGGCGACGCGCTGCCGCCGCTGCGCCTGAGCGACGCGCGAGGGCAGGGCCCGGCGGACCGAC
>JANJTH010000115.1 GCA_024711205.1 Planctomycetota bacterium
CGCCGACGGGCGCGAGCGCGGGCCGCTCGCCCGAGCCGCCCGCGGCCGCCCGGAGGAGCCGCCCGCTCTCGCCGCGCGCGCGCGCGTCGACCCGGTAGGGGTCGAGCTCGCCCGCCTCGAGCGCCTCGCGCAGGCGGTGGCGCTGGACCTTCCCGCTCGTCGTGCGCGGGAAGAGCGCGGCGGGGAGCACGACCACCTGCTCGACCGCGTAGGCGAGCGCCTGCCCGAGCCGCTCGCACACCTCGCCCACGACCTCGGCCCGCGCGCGCCCGCTCCCGGGCCGGAGGAGCACGAAGGGCACGACGCGCTCGAGCCCCGCTTCGCGGTCGGTCACGCCGACGACGGCCACGCGGTCGGGGTCCACGCCGGCGACGCCGCGCAGGACCTCCTCGAGGTCGGGCGCGTGGAAGCTCCGCCCGCCCACGAACACGACGTCCTTGCGCCGCCCCGTCACGACGAGCTCGCCGCGGCGCACGAGCCCCAGGTCGCCCGTGCGGAGCCACCCGTCGGGGCGCAGCGCCGCCGCGGTCGCCGCGGGGTCGTCGAGGTAGCCCGCGGTCACGTTGGGCCCGCGCACCTCGACCTCGCCCACGACGTCCTCGGGGAGCGGGGCGCCCGCGGGGTCGCACACCCGGACCTCGACGCCGGGCACGGGCACGCCCACGGCGACGAACGCGGCCGCGCGCGGGTGCCCCGGCGCGACCTCGCGCACGCCCGCGGGGTCGTCGAGGCTCCGGCGGTCGAGCACGTGCTCGACGAGCGGCGCGCCGGGCGGCGACATGGTGACGGCCACGGTCGCCTCGGCCAACCCGTAGGCCGGGCGGATCGCCTCGAACCGCAGGCCGGCGGGCGCGAGCGCCCGCGCGAAGCGCTCGGCGACCGCGCGCGAGATCGGCTCGGCGCCGTCGAGGAGGCAGCGGAGCCGCGACAGGTCGAGCCCGGCGGCCCCGTCGCCGCGCAGGCGCCGGGTCGCCTGGGCGAGGCCGAAGTTCGGCGCCGCCGTGATCGTGCCGCCGTGCCGCGAGAGCGCCTCGAGCCAGGCCCGCGGGCGGCGCGCGAACCGGAGCGGCGTGAGCAGGACCTGCGCGGCGCCCGCGAGCAGCGGGCTCAGGTGGTAGCCGAGCCCCATGTCGTGGTGGAGCGGCATCCAGCTCACGACGACGTCGTCGGGCCCGACCCCCTGGTGCAGCCGGCACGCGCGCAGGTTCGCGAGCACGTTGGCCTGGCTCAGGACGATCCCCCGGGGCGCGCCCGTGCTCCCCGAGCTGAACTGGACGAGCGCCGGCGCGCCCGGGTCGTCGGCGCCCGGGTCGTCGGCGTCCCCGGAGCCCGGGGCCCCGAGCAGGTCGGCGGGCGTCCGCGCGCGCCAGCCCTGCGGCAGCCCGCCGAGCGCGGCCGCGAGCCCCTCGCCGAGGACGAGCAACGGGTCGCCGAGCCGCGCGCGCACGGCCGCGACCCGGCCCAGGTCCTCGCCGGGCTGGCGACGGAGCGACAGGCCCAGGGGGACCGGCACGAGCCCGCCGAGCTGGCAGGCCCAGAACGCGAGCAGGAAGTCGGCCGGGTCGGGCAGGAGCAGGACGACCCGCTCACCCGCCCGCGCGCCGGCCCGGCGCAGGCCCGCGAGCGCGCGGCGCGCCCCGACGTGGAGGTCGGCGTACGTCCCGCGCCGCTCGCGCCCCTCGTCGTCGATCGTCGTGCAGGTCGCCCCGGGGGACGCCGCGGCGACCCGGCGGAGCGCGCCGGCGAGGGTCGCGTCCTCGGGCGGCGGGAGCGGCGCGCCGCGCAGGAGCGCGGGCGCGCGCCGCGGCCCCTCGGGGCCCTCGCCGCCCCCGGGGCGCTCGGCAGGGCGCCGGGCCGCCCGGGCGAGGTCCTCGAGGTACGGCGCCGCGCGGCGCGTGTGGCGGAAGGCCGGCGCCTCGAGGAGCAGCCGGAACAGGGGCAGCTCGCGCAGGCCCCGCGGGCGGGCGGGCCCCTGGCGGCCCGCCACGGCGAGCGCGGCCTCGACCCCGAAGAACCGCTCGAACCCCTCCTCGAGCCGGAGCAGGAACAGCTTCGAGAGGGCCGCGCGCTCGACGGGCGCGAGGTTCAGGGCGTCGAGGTGGGCCGCGTCCGTCGCGACGTGCTGGACCTCCTCCTGGCGGTGCGTGGCGTGGAGCGCGCGCCACACGGGCTGCACGCCCGCGGCCCCCGCCAGCCCCGCGTCGATCCAGATCGTGTACTCCTCGAAGAACACGGTGTTGACCCAGAACATGTAGTGGTAGGCCGCGGGCGAGGGGTAGGCCTCGGGCTCGTGCAGGCGACGGAGGAGCGCCGCCGAGGGCGCGAAGGCCTCCTCGAAGCGCGGGACGAGGTCGGGGCGCCGCGCGCGCAGGTGGGCCGCGTAGCGGGCGAACACCCGCATGTGCTTGGCCTCCTCCTCGCACAGGAGCTCGACGCTCCGGTTGGCGCCGGCGCCGCCCGGGGCGTCGAGCGCCGCCCGCTCGGCCGCGCAGAACTCGAGGATCAGCGCCTCGAGCCCGTGGACGGCCTCGCACGTGGCGAGCGCCATGGCCCACTGGAACGCCTCGAGGTCGCGCGGGGCCGCGTCGCCCTCGAGCCCGAGCGCGGCCAGGTAGTCGGCGCCGAAGTGGAGGCCGGGCCGGTCCAGCTCGGACCACGGGACGTCGCGCTCCTCGTCGAAGCGGTAGCGGGTGTGGCGCCGGTCGAGCCGGGCGCGCCGCTCGGCCAGGGCGACGTATGCGGGGGCCGGGGGGCCGCGGGGCGCGCCGGCGTCGGGGTCGCGCGGCCCTCGCTCCGCGCTCGCGTCGGTCACGGGGTCGCCTCCGGCGCGGGCGCGAGCCCGAGCGCCTCCCAGGTGCGCGTCAGCAGGGGCAGCAGCTTGAACTGGAGCTCCCAGCCGCGCTCGGCGCCCGCGCCGAGGCGGCGGGCCAGGTCCTCGTAGTGGAGCGCGACCGCGCGCGGCGCCCCGAGGCGCGCGCTCGCGCGCTTGGCCGCGTACTCCCGGTTCTGCTCGCCGAGCAGGCGGTCGAGCTCCGCCGCGGCGCCCGCGAGGTCGGCCGCGGGGTCGGGCGGGCCGGGCCAGGCGAGCACGAGCCGGTAGTGCGGGCGCGCCGCGGGGCCGGGGCTGACTTCGCCCACGTCCCCGCCGGCGCAGGGCACGAGCGTGAGCTGGACGTGCCCGAGCGCGGGGCGCGCGGCGCGCAGCGCGGCGAAGGCGGCCTCGACCTGCGCGCCCGTGAGCTTCTCGCCCGTGAACGAGAACGCGAGCCCCTGCCGGCGCAGGAACCGCAGGTCGGGGAGCCCGCGCGCGCGCCCGGCGCACAGGAACAGGTCGTCGGTCTGGTAGCGGCGGAGCCCGTGGGCGTCGCTCACGACGAGCGCGTAGGCCCGCCCCGGCTCGAGCGCGTCCGTGCCCGCGAGGAGCGCCGGGTCGTCGGGCGCCCCCTCGGGCAGGAGCTCGTAGAGGACGCCCGGCACGAGCGGCAGGAAGCGCGGGCGCCCGGCCTCGTCGTACCAGGTCGTCGTCTGCACGGTCTCCGTCGACATGGAGTACATCGGGACGTGCGCGAAGCGCGGGGCGGGGAGGGCCGCGCGCACGCGCTCGAGGAACGGCCCCACGTAGCCGCCGTCCCAGCACGCGTAGCAGCGCAGCCCCGGGAGCAGCTCCTCGAGCGGCGGGGCGGCGGGCGCCTCGGCCGCGCGCCGGACCCGGGCCAGCCACCCGGGCGAGGCGACGCGGCAGGTCACGCGCCGGAGCAGGGGCGCGAGCCCGGGCGCGCCCGCGAGGTGCGCGCGCGCGAGCGCCGCGCAGGCGTCCCAGGCCGTCGCGAGGCGCTCGAGGAACACCGCGAGCGTGGACGGGTTCGTCGCGTAGAGGAAGCCGGGGTCGGCGAGCAGGAGGAGCCACAGCCGGCAGGCGGCGACGTCGAACCGCTCGAGCAGCGGGCGGAGCCCCGGCTCCCAGAGCAGCTTCGAGGGCATGACGAGCCCCTCGAGCCAGGGCGTGCGCCCCGGCTCGTCGAGGAGCAGCGACGAGAGCGAGCCGTCGCGCTCGAGCCCTGCGAGCACGAACACGCCGGGCCGGCGCACACCGTGCGCGTGCCCGGCCTGCACGGCGGCCGCCCACGAGCCGCGCCGGATCGCGCGCAGGCGCGCGCGCGTGAAGGGCAGGCGCTTCGGCCGCGCGGTCGAGCCCGAGGTCTCGGCCCAGCGCACGCCGCGCTGCCGCGCGGCCCAGGCGGCGACCGCGGCCTCGACCGCGGGCCCCCAGCGCAGGATCGGGGTCGCGGGGGACACCCCGTAGCGCGCGCGCAGGCGCGCCTGCGCGCGGGCGTGGCCGGCGATCCGCCGGCGGAGGTCGAGGGCCACCCACGGCCGGGCGAGGCGGAGCGGGGCGAGCAGCGCGCGGCGCGCCGCCTCGTTGCGCGCCACGGCCAGGCGCACGCCCGCCCCCTCGAGGTCGCCCACACCCGGGAGCCTACGCGCCCGGGCCGCCGCGCGCCGCCCGGGCCTCGAGCGCCCCGAGCGCGAGCGGGCCGCGGGGCGGCACGATCAGGGCCCGCACGCCCGCGCGCGCCGCCGCGAGGCCGTCGGTCTCGGCCCGGTCGCCCACGTGGAGGAGCTCGTCCGGCGCGAGCCCCGCGCCCGCGAGCGCGGCCAGGAGCCCGGCCGGGTCGGGCTTGAGCCGCCCGAGCGCCTCGCCCTCGTGGACGGCCGCGAACGCGCCCGCGAGCCCGAGCGCCGCGAGCTTGGCGCGGGCCGGGTGGTCGGTCACGAGGAGCAGCGTCAGCCCGCGCGCCCGCAGCGCCTCGAGCAGCGCGGGGACGCCGGGCCGGGGGCCCGCGCGCGCGAGCCCCGCCGCAGACCAGCCGTCCTCGAGCGCGGCGCGCGCCGGGCGGTCGAGGCCGGCCGGGCGATCGGAAGAGCACACCACAGTACA
>JANJTH010000127.1 GCA_024711205.1 Planctomycetota bacterium
GGGCTGCCGCGGCCCCGACGCGCGCGCGGGCGACGCCGGCGGACGGCCCGCGCTCGCGGCCCAGGACCTCGCGGGGCGCCGCCACGACGTCGACGCGGCGCTCGCCCGCGGCGAGACGGTCGCGCTCGTGTTCTGGCAGACCTGGTGCGCGCCGTGCCGGCGCGAGGCGCCGCAGATCGTCGAGGCGGTCGCGCGGCACGGCGACGCGATCCGGTTCTACGGGGTCGTGCCGGGCCGCGACGAGGTGGTCGACGACGACGAGGTGGCGCGCACGGCGGCGGCCTGGGGCTACGACGGCTTCCCCCAGCTCCGCGACCGGGACCTCGCGCTGACCCGCGCGCTCAACGTGCAGGGGACGCCCACCGTGCTCGTGCTCGTCCCCGGCGGCGAGCGCTACCGGGGCCACCTCCCGCCCGCGGACTGGGCCACGCTCCGCGGCCCGCCCCTCGCCGTGGAGCCCGCGGCGCCGGCGCAGGCGCAGGCGCCCGCGGCCGACGAGGCCGGCGCCGCGGACGCCTGCGAGGGAGAGCGCTGCGCCCTCCCGGGGTCGTAGCCCCGCCCGAGCGCGCGCCGAGGCCGAGGCCCGGGCGGCCCGCGGGGCTACGGGCCGGGGAGCCGGGCCACGAGCGCCTCGAGGTCGGCGAAGGCGCCCTGCGCGACGAGGACCTCGCGCCTTCCCGCGGGGGTCTCGAGCGCGAGGTGGCCCGTGCCCTTGGCCCGCGTGGGCGCGTGCGTCGCAGGGGCCGCCGCGAGCCGCTCGGCCTCGGCCCACAGCGCGCGCGCGAGGTCGGGCGCGGCGTCGCCCGCGCGCGCAGGTCCGCCCGAGTAGAGGCCGCTCGAGCTCCGCGCGGGGGTCACCGGGTCGTAGACCCAGCGGACCGGGGCGCCCGGGCCGTCCTGGGTGAGCCGGTGGAGGTTGCCGCTCCCGTCGGCGAACTCGAGCCGCCAGGGCGGCGCCGGGAGCGCGGGCTCGCCCGCGGCCTCCGACGGCCCCGCGGCGCCCGGCCCTGGTCCCCGGTCGCCCGGGCCCTGGCTGCGCGTCACGTCCTGCCCCCCTCCGCCCCCCGCGCCCGGCGCGCCGCAGCCCGGCGCGCCGACGAGCGCGCCGACGAGCGCGCCGACCAGCGCCGCGGGCGGGCGCCCGGCCTCACTCCGCCTCGAGGTCCTCGTCGTCCACCTCGTCGGCGCTCTGGAGCACCTGCCGCACGTCCCAGCGCCCGGAGCTGGGCTCGAAGAAGCTCGCGGCCGCCGCGACCTCGGGGTCGACCGCGGCCGGGTCGGCCTCGACCTCGTCGAGCGCCGCCGCGCCGGCCAGGATCGAGCGGACGTCGCTCGCGTCGAGCCGGCCCGACTGCTCGAACAGCGCCGCGGCCTGCGCGACCTCCGGATCGCCCGCGACCGCGTCCCGCTCCTCGCCGGAGAGCCGGAACGACCCGGTGTCCCCGAGCGACCGCGCGTCCGCGAGGATCGACTGGACGGCCCGGGCGTCGAGCCGCTCCGTCCGCTCGAACAGGGCGGCGGCGCGCGCCACGTCCGGGTCCGCGGCGGGCGCGTCGTCCTGCTCGTCGTCCTGCTCGTCGTCGCCCTGCTCTTCGTCGTCGTCGTCGTCGAGCTCGTCCTCCGCGAGGTCGTCGAGGTCCTCGGCGTCCTGGGCGTGGGCGGCCGCGGTCGCGCCGCCCACGACGATCGCCTCGTCCGCGTCCTCGAGCCCCTCGTCGTCCACCTCCTCGGGCTCGGGGCCGCGCAGCGCGACGCCCTCGGCGAGGGCGTGGATCACCCACGCGTTGAACGCGTCGAGCTCCTCGCGCTTCGCGTAGAGGACGGCGGACAGGTCGGCGGACGCGGCGAACCGGCGCGTCCCGCCCGGCACGAGCACCCCCGCGGGCGCGACCTCGACGACCCGGCGAACGAGCGCCAGGTAGTTCTCGAGCGCCATGGTCGAGCGGCTCGCGAGCGCCCCGTAGATCCCGGGGTCGTCGCTCGTCATGCGATAGAGCACCGGCCCCGCGACGAGCACGTCGAGCGAGGCGACGAGCCGCACGCGCTCGCGCTCCTCGAACGCGCGCAGGTCGCCGAGCAGCCGCTTGGCGTCCTCGGACATCTGCGTGACGTCGCCGCCGCGCCGCGGGGGGCCCTCGCCGTCGTCGCTCGCGCTCGGGTCGGCGCCCACGTGGGCGTGGACCGCGAGCACGTCGCCCCACGCCTTGCGCTCCGGATCGCGCAGGCGCTGCGAGATCCACACCCCGTCGGCGTCGGGCTCGAACACGCCCACGCGCCGCGGGCGCGGCGGGGCCGAGAACTCCGCCGACGGCACGAGGAACGAGCCCAGCCCGACCGCCGCGAGGCCGCGCGAGATCTCGCGCGCGTAGGGCTCGGTCACCGCCCGCGCGACGACGCCCCCGCCGTAGCGGATCCGCGAGGCGACGTCGGTCGGGTGCTCCTCGAGGACCTGCGCGAGGACGCGCGCCGCGACCGGGAGCGCGGGCGCGAGCGCCGACGGGTCGTCGAGGAGCACGTGGAAGCGGTCCTTCTCGCTCGTCACGGGGCCGCCCGGCGCGGGCTTCGGGGTGGGGCTCGGCATGCGGGTCCTCGGCGGCGTCGGCCCCGGGGCGGCGGGGCGCGGGGCGGCGCGGGTCTTCGCCTCCCCCCGCGGGGCGGACGCGCCGGACTCTACCAGCCCCGGCGTCGCAGCGGCCGCTTGCCCCGCTCCGGGGGCTCGGCTAGATTCTGCCGCTCGCTCGGGGGAGCGGGGGGAGCGGGCGGCCATCGTGAGCGTCAGGAACCTCTACCGCGACGCGCTGGGCATGGTCGAGACGCGCGGCCTCGTCGGCGCCACCGAGGCGCTCGACGCCATGACCAAGGCCGCCGACGTGACCCTCGCCTGGCGCGAGGCGGTCGGCGGCGGGCTGTTCACGGTGTTCGTGCGCGGGAGCGTCGGCGCCGTGAAGGCGGCCACCGACGCCGGCGCGCTCGCCGCGCGCGGCGTGGGCGAGCTGCTCGCCGTCCACGTGATCCCGAAGCCGGACCCGCAGCTCGACGCGGTCCTCCCGCGCGACCCGGCCCGCTCGACCTCGGCCGGGCCGCGCTACGGGGCGCGCTAGGCCGTGGACAAGGACCTCGCGGCCCTGCAGGAGGTCCGCGACCGCCTCGCGGCGGCGCGCGAGGCCCGCATCGCCATGGAGGGCGCGTCCCAGCAGGACGCCGACCGCTGGGCGCTCGCCGCCGTCGAGGCCGGCCGCAAGGAGGCCGTCCGCCTCGCCCGCATGGCCGTCGAGGAGACGGGCATGGGGCACGTCACCGGCAAGACGCTCAAGAACATCTTCGCGACCGAGTTCACCTGGTCGAAGATCAAGGACCTGAAGACCGCCGGCGTGATCGCCCGCGACGAGGCCCGCCGCGTCTACGACGTGGCCCACCCGGCCGGCGTCGTCGCCGCGGTGATCCCGACCACGAACCCGACCTCGACCGCGCTGTTCAAGTGCATCATCGCGCTCAAGGCGCGCTGCCCGATCGTCGTCAGCCCGCACCCGAGCGCGAAGAAGTGCATCGCCGAGTCGTGCCGCGTCGTGGCCGAGGCGGCACGCGCGGCCGGGGCGCCGGCCGGGGCCGTGGGCTGGCTCGCCGAGCCCACGATCGAGTCGACGCAGGCGCTCATGAAGCACCGCTGGACGTCGATCATCCTCGCGACGGGCGGCCCGGGCCTCGTCGAGGCGGCCTACTCGTCGGGGAAGCCCGCGATCGGGGTCGGCGCGGGGAACACGCCCGTCTACATCCACCCGAGCGCCGACATCGACCGCGCCGTGCGCGCGATCGTGCTCGGGCAGGTCTTCGACAACGGGACGATCTGCTCGTCGGAGCAGGCGGTCGTGGTCGAGCGGCCGCACGGCCCCGCCGTGCTCGAGGCCTTCCGCCGGCGCGGCGCGCACATCTGCACGCCCGAGCAGATCAAGGCGCTCGAGCCCGTCGTGAACCGCGGCGGGCACATGAACCCGAAGATCGTCGGCCGCTTCGCGCACGTCGTGGCGCAGATGGCCGGGTTCAAGGTCCCCGAGACGACGACCGTCCTGATCTGCCCCTACGAGGGGGTCGGCAAGGAGCACCCGCTCTCGATCGAGAAGCTCTGCCCGCTGCTCACGTTCTACGAGGTCGACGGCCAGAGGCAGGCCTTCGCGCGCTGCCGCGAGATCCTCCAGTTCGGCGGGCTCGGCCACTCGTGCGGGATCCACGCGACCGACGCGAAGGTCGTCGAGGAGTACGGGCTCGCCATGCCCGCCTGCCGGATCGACGTGAACTCGCCCACGACCATGGGCTCGATCGGCTACACGACGCGGCTCGAGCCGTCCATGACGCTCGGCTGCGGGACGCCCGGCGGGAACATCTTCTCGGACAACATCGGCCCCCGGCACCTGATCAACGTGAAGCGGATCGCCTGGGTCGACGACGCCATGCTCGACGAGGACGAGCGCCTCGAGCACCAGCTCCGGCGCGAGTTCGGCGACCCGGTCCTCCCGTGGGGGCCGAACGCCCGGCTCGCGCCCGAGACCGCGCCCGCGCCCGCCGCCTGGTCGGCGCCCCGGCCCG
>JANJTH010000159.1 GCA_024711205.1 Planctomycetota bacterium
GGCCCCCCCCGGGGGGCGCGCGCGCGCGGGGCGCCCGGGGGCGCGCCGGCGGGCCTGGCGGCCGGCGGCCCCCGCCAGCGCCAGAACTACCTCGAGGGCGACTTCCGCCGGCTCGGCGAGATCCTCGTCGACTTCGACCACGCGACCCGCCCGCAGGTCCGCTCGCTGCTCGGCCGGCAGGGGATCACGGTCGTCGAGTGCGAGCTGTGCCAGACCCGCTACAACGCGCTCATGTTCCGCGGGCAGGGCACGTGCCTGCGCTGCGGGCGCCGCCTCCAGCCCTCCGAGGACTTCGCGCCGCTCACCGTCGAGGACGCGATCTCGGGCGGCGGCCCCCAGGCCGACCGCCTGCTCGCCGAGTATCGGCAGCGCAACCCGCGGCTCGGGCGCTACGAGATCCTGGGCGAGGTCGGGCGCGGCGGCATGGGCGTGATCTACAAGGCCTGGGAGCCCGACCTCCAGCGCCTCGTCGCGCTCAAGTTCCTCCGCGCCGGCTACGACGGCGTGAGCGACGAGGACCGCGAGCGGTTCCGCCGCGAGGCGCGCGCCGTGGCCCGCCTGCGCCACGAGCACATCGTGCAGGCCTACGCGATCGACGAGGCGAGCGGCCTCGTGTTCATGTCCATGGACTTCGTGCCGGGCGTCTCGCTCGAGCTGCTCTCGCGCCGCAAGGCCCTCGCGCGCGAGCAGGTCGTGCCGATGGTCGCGAAGATCGCCCGCGCGCTCCACTACGCGCACGAGCAGGGGATCGTGCACCGCGACGTGAAGCCCCAGAACGTCGTCGTCGACCGCGACGGCAAGCCGTTCCTCGTCGACTTCGGGATCGCGAAGAACCGGAGCGAGAGCCAGAGCCTCACGACCGAGGGCGAGATCCTGGGCTCGCTCGCCTACATGGCGCCCGAGTACATCACGAAGGGGAACGCCGCGCTCGACCGGCGCTGCGACGTCTACGCGCTCGGTGTGTCGCTCTACGAGTGCCTGTCCGGCAAGCTGCCCTTCGGCGAGGACGAGGACGAGCGCCTCGTGCTCAAGATCCTCAAGGAGGAGCCGACCCCGATCGGACGGGTCGCGCAGGGGCTCGCGCCCGGGCTCGAGGCCGTCGTGATGAAGGCGATCGCGCGCGACCGCGAGCAGCGCTACCCGACCGCGGCCGCGCTCGCCGACGACCTCGACGCGGTGGCCGAGGGGCGCCAGCCTTCGGCGGCCGACCGCGGCTCGGCGCGGCTGGGCGCGAGCGGCGGGCGGGAGGCGCTGGGGAAGAGCGCGCGCGGGCCGGCGCTCGCGACCTCGGGGGGGCGCGGGGCGCTCGCCAAGAGCGCGCGCGGCCCCGCGCAGGCGGGCGAGCCCGCGCTCGGGCAGGCCGTGGCCGACGAGGGCGACGAGGCGTCCGACGAGCACGCGGCCTACGACGACGCCCCGCCGCCGCCGCCCGCCAGGCCGCTCGGCCTCCTCGTGGCGCTCGCGGGCGCGGTCGCGATCGCGGCGGCCGCCGTCGCGGGCGCGGTCGCCGTGTGGCGCGTCGGGACGACCCGGCAGGACGCGCTCACGGGCGAGCTCCGGCTCCTCCGCGAGCAGCTCGGGCGCGCGCGCGCCGAGGCCGCGCAGGCGCTCGAGCGCGAGGGGCGGCTCGAGGAGGCCGAGCGCGCCTGGGGCGAGGCCGCGGAGCTCCTCCCGCGCGACCCCGCGCCGCTCGAGGCGCGCGCGCGCCTGCGCGACCGGCGCGGCGACACGTCGGGCGCGATCGACGACCGCGTGCAGGCGAACCAGCGCCGGCAGGGCCCTTGACCGCGGCGCCCCGCCCCGCGCGCGACCCGCTCGCGCGCGCCTGGGACCTAGACCCCGAGGTCGTGTTCCTCAACCACGGGTCGTTCGGGGCCTGCCCCGTGGCGGTCCTCGAGGAGCAGGCCGCGCTCCGCCGGCGGCTCGAGCGCGAGCCGGTCCGGTTCATGGTGCGCGAGCTCCCCGCGCTCGCGCGCGCGGCCCGCGAGGCGCTCGGGGCCTTCGTGGGCGCCGACCCCGACGACCTGGCCTTCGTGCCGAACGCGACCCACGGGGTCGCCACCGTGCTCGCGAGCCTCCCGCTCGGGCCGGGCGACGAGCTGCTCACGACGGACCACGTCTACCCGGCCTGCCGCAACGCGCTCGCGCACGTGGCCGAGCGGGCCGGGGCCCGGCTCGTCGTGGCCGCGGTCCCGTTCCCGCTCGACCACGCGGACGTCGTGGTCGAGCGCGTGCTCGCCGCGGTGACCCCGCGCACGCGCCTCGCGCTCCTCGACTGGGTCACGAGCCCGACCGGGCTCGTGCTGCCGATCGGCCGGCTCGTGGCGGAGCTCGCGGCGCGCGGCGTGGACACGCTCGTCGACGCGGCCCACGCGCCGGGCATGGTCCCCATGGACCTGCGGGCGCTCGGCGCGGCGTGGGTCACGGGGAACGCCCACAAGTGGCTGTGCACCCCGAAGGGCTCCGCCTTCCTGTGGACCCGGCGTGACCGGCAGGCCGGGCTGCGCCCGCTCGCGATCAGCCACGGGGCCTCGGCGCCCGTCGCGGGCACGACCCGCTACCGGCTCGAGTTCGACTGGACGGGCACCTGCGACCCGACGCCGTGGCTCGTGCTGCCGCGGGCGCTCGAGCTCGTGGCCGGGCTCGTCCCGGGCGGGTGGCCCGCCCTGCGCGCCCGCAACCGGGCGCTCGCGCTCGAGGCCCGCGCGCTCCTCTGCGCGGCGCTCGACGTCCCGGCCCCGGCGCCGCCCGACCTGCTCGGGGCGCTCGCCGCGATCCCGCTGCCCCCCGCGCCGCCGGGGGCGCGGCCGGGCCCGTTCGGCACCCAGCCGCTCCAGGACGCGCTCCTCGAGCGCCACGGGGTCGAGGTCCCCGTGTTCGCCTGGCCCGCGCCGCCGCGGCGCCTGCTCCGGGTCGCCGCCCAGCTCTACAACCATCGCGACGAGTTCGCCCACCTCGCGCGCCTGCTCCCGGGCCTCCTCGCCGAGGAGACCCGGGCCGGCGTCGACCCGGGGAGGGGGGGCGCGTAACATGCGCCCCCGGGGGTCGAGGCCCACATGAACTGCAAGGGCTGCGGGTACCACAAGAACAAGCCCGGCGCGACGCACTGCGCGCTGTGCGGGGCCCTCCTCGGCGGCGAGGGCGAGGGGCTCGACCCGCGCCTCGGCGCCAACAAGACGATCCGCGGCGGGGTCGTCGAGCAGAAGAGCGACGACCGGGCCAGCCAGGACCAGATCGTCTACGCGGGCGACTTCGCGATCGTCTACGTGTTCGTCCCCACGCAGGGCGGGCTCATCATCCTCAAGCCCGGCGAGGTGTTCACGTTCGGGCGCGGCGACGCGTGCGACCACAAGATCGACGGGAAGGCCGTCTCGCGGCGCCACGCGCGCGTGCACTGGGCCGGGCAGGACCCGCCCACGCCCGAGATCGTCGACCTCGAGAGCAAGAACGGGATCACCGTGAACGGCGTCCCGGTCCAGCGCAAGGTGCTCGAGGACGGCGACGAGCTGGCGATCGGGCCGTTCTCGGCCACGCTGCGGGTGCTCTCGGCGAACGACGGCCTGCGCGCCCAGCTCCAGGTCGACCGGCTCGGGGCGACCATGGTCTCGACGCGGCGGCTCGCGGGCGAGGTCAAGCTCGTCCCGCCCGCCTGGCTGCTCGGCCACCTCGAGCGCTGCAAGGAGTCGGGCACGCTGTCGGTGCAGCGCGGCGACGACCAGGGGTTCGTCACGCTGATCTCGGGCGTCCCGATCGCGGCCGGCTGGAACGACGAGCTGACGGGTGTCGAGGCGATCCGCCAGCTCGCGCGCCTGCGCGAGGGGCGGTTCACGTTCAGCCCGCGCGCCGACGCGACGCCCCAGGCGATCTCGCTCCCGCTGGCCGAGATCCTGGCGCAGGACGGCGGCGGACCGGGTCGCGGCGGGCCCCCGCCCGCGCGTCCGGGCGGCCCCCCCCCGCGCGGCGGGCCCCCGGGCCCGGCCCGGCCCG
>JANJTH010000246.1 GCA_024711205.1 Planctomycetota bacterium
GCGCCGCTGTTCAGGTTCATGCGGGGGCGACGCGGGACGACGCCCGCGGGGCGCGGAGCCGGGCCGTGCCCGCCCGCGCGGCGCGCGCCGGGTCGGCGAGGGGCGGGGGCTCGCCGGGCGGCAGCTCGGGCAGGAGCCCCGTCCAGGGGGCCGCGGCCGGCAGGCCGCCCACGGCGTCGGCGAACGGGTCGAAGGCGGCCTCGCGCAGGCGGCGCCGCACCTCGCTGGCGACGAGCTTCTGCGTGCGCGGCGAGCGGAACAGGGCCGAGAGCCGGACGTGCTCGGGGCGGACGTCCGCGCCGGCGCCGGGGACGACGGGCCGCGCGACGCCCTCGAAGTCGTCGCGCAGGTAGCGCCCGACGACGCGCTCGTCCTCGACCGCGAGCGAGCGGGCGGCCTTGTCGCGCAGCCGCGCGTCGTCCTCCGCCGTGAGCCGGCCCTGCGCGACGAGCACCGCGCCCAGCCGCTCGCGGACCGGGCTCGCCTCGATCTCGGCCAACAGCGCGTGGGCCTGCTCGCGCGCCAGGCCCTCGCGCTCGAGGTGCTGGAGGTAGACGGCCTCGGCGCGCACGAGCTCGTAGAGCGCGACGAGGCGGCGCGCTTGCGCGGCCGTCGCGCCCGGGAGCGCGCCCGCCGCCTGGAGGCGGGCCACGACGTCGTCGGTCGCCGCCTCGTCGGCCGCGACCGCGCGCAGGTGCGCGCGCGCGACCTCGAGCGGGACGGCCTCGAGCTGCACGAGGAGCTTCGCCGCGACGACGTCCGAGACGGTCAGCACGCCGGATCTTCGAGCCGCGGGCCCGGGCCGCGCAAGGGCCGGGTGCGCGAGCGGCCCGGCCGGGGTCCCCTGCGATTCGCGCCCCCGCCCCGCGCGACCGACCCGCGACGGGCCCGTGGTACGGTCCTCCCCGTGGCGCCTGCGTGGGCGAGGAGGAGCGCGTGACGGACGAGCGGCTGGTCTTCCGCTGCGGCGGGTGCGGGGGCGTGAACCGCGTCGAGGCGGCCCGGCTCGACCACGGCCCCACCTGCGGGCGCTGCAAGGCGCCGCTCGACGTGTCGGGCGCCCCGGTCGACCTCGACGACGCCGGGCTGACGAGGCTCGTGGCCGCGAGCCCCGCGCCCGTCCTCGTCGACTTCTGGGCGCCCTGGTGCGGCCCCTGCCGCATGATGGCCCCGGTCCTCGACCGGGTGGCGCGGGCCCGCGCCGGCCGCCTGCTCGTCGCGAAGGTGAACACGGACGTCCACCAGGCCACCGCCGGTGCGCTCGGCGTCTCGGGGATCCCCGCCTTCGCGCTCTACCGGGGCGGCCGCGTCGTCGCCCAGCGCAGCGGGGCCATGAGCCTCCCCGACCTCGAGGCCTGGCTGCGGTCGGCCGGGGCCTGACCCGCGCGTCGCGGGCCTGCGTGCGGCCGGGGTGCACCGACTCGCCGGCCCGCGCTCGCGGGCAGGCCGCTCCGCGCTCGGCCTTCGCCTGGCCGACCTCCCTCCGATCGGTCCGCCGAGCCCGGCCCCCGCGCAGCGCTCAGGCGCGCCAGGTCTCGACGACGAGCCCGCGCTCGAGGTGGCCGCGGCTCGCGGTCTCGGCGGACGAGCCGGTCCGCCCTCGACCGCGCGGCGCCGCGCCCGCCCCCTTCACCGAGGCTTGACCGCGCCTCGAACGGCCCTTGACGCGCGCGTGCCAGGCTCCCGCCAGGGCCCCGACGTGGGGCGGGAGGTGCGCGTGGAGCGGACGACGGAGCGGGTCGCGGTCGTTGGGGCCAACCTGGCGCGCGAGGCGCCGGAGCCCCGCGGCGCGGGGGCGCTGGGGCCGCGGGACCGGCGCTACCGGCCGGCGCAGGGCCTCCGCGGCCACGCGCCGCGGGCAGGGAGCGGCGACCCCGACCCGGCGGTCCACGCGGCCGCGGTCCTGCGCGGGGCCGCCGCGCACCTGCGGGGGGCCGCGGGCCCCTCGACGGCGCAGGCCGGGCGGACCGCGTGCCCCGCCTGCGGGGGCACGAGCACGCTCGGCGACCTCTCGCGCGAGGCCGCCGCGCTGCGCCGGCAGGCGGGCGACCCGACCGGGGCCGGGCCCATGACCCCGGGCCTCCATGGCGCGGCGCTCGACGTGTGCGCGGCCTGCGGGACCCTCTACTCGCCGTGGGTCCGCCGCGAGGTCCGCCGCCGGCTCGACGAGCTGGCCCGGCTCCGCCCGAGCCCTTGATCCTGGACAATTTGCTCGGGAGGCGCCGGCGCGCCACACTCGAAGTCCCGGCGGCGCCGGGGAGACGAGGGGGAACCTGTGGATCGTCGGACGTTCTTGCGCGTGACGCTGGGCCTGGGCCTGACCGTGGGGCTGCTCGGCTGCAAGGGGGGCGAGAAGAAGGAGGAGGCCAAGCCCGCCGAGGGCGCGGCCGCCGAGGGCGCCTGCAAGTGCGGCAAGGCCGAGTGCGCGTGCCGCGAGTGCAAGGAGGGCAAGCCCTGCACCTGCGCCAAGTAGGCGCGCCCGCGCGCTGACCCGACGGCCCGGGCCCGCGGGGGCCCGGGCCCCGGGTCAGGGCCCCTCGAGCGCCCGGGCCCGGCGCGACGCGACGTGGAAGCGCGCGATCAGGAGCGCCGCCGCGGCCGTGAGCCCGAGCGCGAGCGCCCACCACACGCCCTCCGGCCCCCAGCCGAGCCCGAGCCCGAACAGGGCGCCGAGCGGGAGGCCGACGCACCAGTGCGCGACGAGGTTCGCGAAGAGCGGCCAGCGCGTGTCGCCCAGCCCGCGCAGGGCGCCCGACGCGATCGCCTGGAGCCCGTCCGAGAGCTGGAACGCGCCGGCGACCGCGAGCAGGCTCGCGCCCGCGGCCACGACGGCCGGGTCCTCGGTGAACGACCCGGCGATCACCCGGCGGAAGGTCAGGAACAGGCCCGCCGCGACGAGCATCCACGTCGCGCCGAGGCCCATGCCCACCCAGCCCGCGCGGCGCACGTCGGCCGTGCGGCCCGCCCCGACCGCGTGCGCGACGCGGACGCCCGTCGCGACGCCGAGCGCGATCGCGACCATGAAGCTCGTCGACGCCATCTTGATCGCGATCTGGTGCCCCGCGAGCGCCGCGGTGCCCAGGTGCCCCACGACGAACGAGGCGCCCGCGAACGCGCCGACCTCGAGCCCGTGGGCGAGCCCGATCGGGGCCCCCACGCGCACGAGCAGGCGCAGGCGCTCGGGCGCGGCGCGCCCGCCGTCGCGCCAGGCCCGCCAGGCCGGCCGACGCGCGATCCACAGCCGGAGCGCGGCGAACATGGCGAGCGAGCAGGCCGACGTCGCCCACCCGGAGCCCGCGACCCCGAGCGCCGGCGCGCCCCAGTGCCCGAAGATCAGCGCCCAGTCGAGCAGCGCGTTGAGCACGTTGGCCCCGAGCGTGATCGCCATGGCGGGGCTCGTCACGCCGATCCCGTTCAGGAAGGAGCGGTCGGCGGCGTAGAGGAGCCACGGGAGCACGCCCGCCGCGCGCGCGAGCAGGTACTCGTGCGCGAGGTCGGTCACGCGCGGCTCGAACGCGCCCGTGGCCGCGAGCAGCGGGCCGAGCGCGACGACGAGCGCCGTGAGCGGGAGCGACACGGCGAGCGCGGCGATCCGGCCGCCGCGCGCGTGGTTCGCCGCGCGCGCGCGGTCGCCCGCCCCGTACGCCTGCCCCACGAGCGGGTCGAGCGCCTGCACGAGCCCCATGGCGATCACGACGAACGTGAAGAACGACGCGTCCGCGAGCGCGACGGCCGCGAGCTCGGCCGCGCCGAGCCGCCCGACCATCCACGTGTCGACGAGCCCCATGCCGAGGAGGCCCACCTGCGCGACGACGATCGGCCCGGCGAGCCGGAGCACCGCCCGGGCCTCGCCGGCGGCCGTGCCCGCGGGCGCGGCCGCCCCCTGCGCCGCGGCCGCCGGAGCGGCGCCGCCCGCCCGCTCGT
>JANJTH010000783.1 GCA_024711205.1 Planctomycetota bacterium
GCTCTTCCGATCTTCGCGCCGCCGCGCGCGCTCCCGGGCGGGCCGACGCCGACGCCCGTGGCCGCCGACCCCGCGCCGGTCGCCGCCCCGATCGCGGCCCCGCCCGCCGCGCCGAAGGTCTCGACGCTCGAGGACCTCGCCGCGCGCTCCCCCGAGCACGCGGCGATCGCCCGCCTGCTCGAGGACTACCTCGAGCTGACGCGGGACCTCCTCTCGCCCTCGCCGAACCCGTTCCAGGACGCGAGCGAGCGGGAGCGCCGCGAGCAGGAGCTGCTCGACCGCCTGCGCGCGATGGGGCCGGGGGTGATCCCGGCGCTCGCCGAGATGCTGACCGAGCTGAACCACCGCGCGAACCAGGTCTTCCTGGCGAAGGCGCTGGCCGGCATGCCGTACCCGGAGGCGACGGGGGCGATCGAGCAGGCGCTCGGCCAGATCAAGGACGTCGCGCTCCAGACGACGCTCGTCCGCTACCTGCCCGAGACGCCCGACGCGGCCGCGCTCGTGACGCGCGCGTTCGGCAACGAGGAGAACCCGACCCTGCGCGGCATGCTCCTCCGCGAGTACTCGCGGCGGATCGGGGACGAGGCCGGCCAGGCGGGGGCCTCCCGCGACGAGGGGCGCGAGTTCCTCCGGCAGGCCGCGCTGAACGACCCCGACCCGAACGTGCGGGCCGAGGCCGTGACCGTGATCGGGCAGCGGGGCGACCCGCGGGACCAGGAGCTCATGGCCCAGCTCGCGCGCGCGGAGCCGAACGTCTACCTGCGCCAGCGCGCGATCGTCTCGTACGCCGAGACCGCGAAGGAGGGCTCGCTCGGGCTGCTCGACGACATGGCGCGCGACACGGGCGCCGGCCTGCCGATCCGCGCCAGCGCGATCCTCGCGATCTCGCGCGTCGGCGGCCCGCTCGCGCTCCAGGCGCTCGACCGGCTGGCCCAGACCGACCCGGACCAGGAGGTCCGCACGCGCGCGCAGCGCGCGGCGGCGTCCATGCGCGCGCGCGCCGAGGCCGAGGCGCGCGGGCAGGGGCCGCAGGAGGTCCAGGGCGGCGCGATCCGCGTCGGCCCGCCGCCCGACGGGCTCCAGCGCCGGTAGGCCGCGGCGCGTCGCGCGCCGACCGGCGCGGCGAATTCGCCGCGAGATCGCCCGCATAGCACCGTTGACGGCGGAATCGCCGGGCGGCATGCTCCCGGCGCCCCGGAGACGAAGCCACCTCGCCGCGCGCTGGAATCGCGCGGCGCGGCGGCCCTGCGCGGGGCTGCTGAAGGAACGGGGATGAAGAAGCTCGGGTGGATGACGGCGGCCGCGATGAGCCTCGCGCTCACGGCGCCGGTCGGGGCGGCCGAGGCGAAGTACGTGATCGAGTGCGTCACGCGCGCCGTCGAGCAGGCGAACGCGGCGGGCGACTACAGCGGCTACGGGGCCGCGACAAACAGCTTCTGCGTGCTGGGTGGCTGGCTCGCCACGGGCGAGCAGTTGCAGTACTCGTTCTCGATGACGAAGGGGAAGAGCTACCTGATCGTCGGCGCGGGCGACGGGGACGTGAAGGACCTCGACCTGTCGGTGAGCGACGGCACGGACGCGGTCGAGGACACCGAGGACGACAACACGCCCTGGGTCCACGTGAAGGCCGAGCGGACCGTCCAGGCCACGATCACGATGAAGAACTTCGCGGGCTCGGACGAGCTCGACTTCTGCTGCTTCGTCATCCTCGAGGAGGGCGGCGCGGACGGCTCGGGGAAGGCCCTCGTGAGCGCCGTGACCGGCCTCGCGAAGGAGCTCGCGGACGTCGAGGGCGTCGGGCTCGACAAGACCCCGGGCGCGATCTGCTTCATGGGCGGGCTGTTCGGGACGGGCGGCGAGCTCGGGATCACGCGCACCTTCACCGAGGGGGCCTACGGGCTCGCGGGCTGGGGCGACAAGAAGTGCCAGGACCTCGACCTGGCGCTCTACGAGGGCAAGAGGAAGATCGCCGAGGACACCGAGGACGACGCGCAGCCGTTCGTCGAGTGCGAGGTCGAGGGCGAGGTCCGCGGGACGATCCAGCTCAAGATGCACGCCTCGAGCGGGAACTCGTGGGGCCTGTGCATCGTGCTGACGCCCGAGTAGTCCCGGTCCGCGCGCGGCGCGGACGTGACCCGCGCCCCGCCCGAGGCCCGACCAGGGCCCTCGGGCGGGGCGGGTCGCTCAACCGAGCGGCACGGCCCCCGGGGGGCACGGCTCGCCCGCGCGCAGCCCGTCGTGGGCCAGGAGCAGGAGGCACGTCCCCGGGACCAGCACGCCCTGGGCCTCGTCGACGGGCTGCTCGGGGCGGGCCGTCGCCAGGAGCTCCTGCCAGGTCCCGGGCTCGTCGGGGAGGGCCGGGAGCTGCCAGCGGACGGGCTCGGGCGCCTGGTTCATGAGGAGCAGCAGCGTCTCGCCGCAGAGCAGCACCCCGCGCTCGTCGACCTCGTCGGTCGCGTGGCCGTGGATCAGCATGCCGAGCGCGCGCAGGTCGGGGCGCTGCCAGTCGCCCGCCCCGAGCTCCACGCCGTCGGGCCGGATCCAGGTCACGTCCTTGACCCCGGCCTCGGCGAGCGGGTGCCCCGAGAAGTGGGCGCGCCGGCGGAGCACGGGGTGGGCGCGGCGCAGCGCGAACACGCGCCGCACGAACGCGAGGAACCGCTCGCCGCGCGCGTCCAGCCGCCAGTCGACCCAGTTCGTCCCGTGGTCCTGGCAGTAGGCGTTGTTGTTCCCGCGCAGGGTCCGGCCGAGCTCGTCGCCCATGAGCAGCATGGGCACCCCCTGCGAGCAGGCGAGCATCGCCAGGAGCGCGCGCTTCACGCGGGCCCGCGCCTCGAGCACCCGCGGGTCGTCGGTCGCGCCCTCGACGCCCCAGTTGCGGCTCCAGTTCGCGTCGGTGCCGTCGCGGTTGTCCTCGCCGTTCGCCTCGTTGTGCTTCCGCTCGTAGCTCACGAGGTCCTCGAGCGTGAACCCGTCGTGGCTCGTCACGTAGTTGATCGACGCCGAGGGCGCGCGCCGCGCGCCGCCGTAGAGGTCGCTCGAGCCGGACACGCGCGAGGCGACCTCCCCCACGAGCCCCGCGTCGCCGCGCCAGAAGCGCCGGGCGCAGTCGCGGTAGCGCCCGTTCCACTCGGCCCACCCGTCGGGGAACCCGCCGACCTGGTAGCCGCCGAGCCCGAGGTCCCAGGGCTCGGCGATCAGCTTGACCTCGGCGAGCACGGGGTCCTGCTGGATGATCGCGAAGAAGCGGTCGAGCCGGTTCATGTCGAACAGGCCGCGCGCGAGCGCGGGCGCGAGGTCGAACCGGAACCCGTCGACGTGCATGTCGCGGACCCAGTAGCGCAGGCTGTCCATGAGGAGCTGGAGCACGCGCGGGTGCGCGGCGTTCAGCGTGTTGCCGCAGCCCGTGTAGTCGACGTAGCGCCGGCGGTCGGCCGGGTCGAGGTGGTAGTAGCAGGCATTGTCGACCCCGCGGAAGGACAGCGTGGGCCCGAGGTGGTTGCCCTCGGCCGTGTGGTTGTAGACGACGTCGAGGATCACCTCGATCCCGGCCCGGTGGAGCGACTTCACCATGCTCTTGAAGTCGAGCACCGCCCGCTCGCCGTCGCCCGTCGCGTAGCGCAGGTCCGGCGCGAAGAACCCGAGCGAGTTGTAGCCCCAGTAGTTCACCTTCCCGCGCCGCTGCAGGTGCGGCTCCGAGGCGAACGCGTGGACGGGCATCAGCTCGACCGCGGTCACGCCGAGGTCGACGAGGTGGCGCACGACGGGCTCGGCGGCGAGGCCCAGGTACGTCCCGCGCAGGTAGTCGGGGACGCCCGGGTGGCGCATGGTCATGCCCTTGACGTGGCACTCGTAGATCAGCGTGCGCCCCCAGGGCGTGCGGGGCGGGTGGTCGTCGCCCCAGGTGAAGGCGTCGTCGACGACGATCCCCTTGGGGACGACCGGCGCGCTGTCGCGCGGGTCGGCCCGCTCGGGGTCGTCGGGGCGATGCCCGAGCAGGCGCTCGTCGAGCGGGACCAGCCCGCTCACGGCCTTCGCGTAGGGGTCGAGGAGGAGCTTGTTCGGGTTGAAGCGGTGGCCCTCGCCGGGGCGGAACGGGCCGTGGACGCGGTAGCCGTAGCGCTGCCCGGGCCGGAGGTCGGGCAGGAGCCCGTGCCAGACGTTGTTCGTGCGCTCGGGCAGGTGGAGCCGGTGCGTCTCGCGCCCGTCGGGCGCGAACAGGCACAGTTCGACGCGCGTCGCGTGCTCGGAGAACAGGGCGAAGTTGACGCCCTCGCCATCCCAGGTGGCCCCGAGCGGGTAGGGCGACCCCGGCCACACGCGCACCGTCGCGGCTCCTCTCCCGGCCGAGCCCGGGCCCCGAGTCTAAGCCGCCCTGCATGGGTCGAGGTCTGCGGCGTTCCCTCGCCGCCAGCGAAGCTCCCGCCGTTCCCGTTCCCCGCTCCCGCGGTCGGCCAAGGTCCCCGCCCTCTTCCCTTGCCCTTGCCCTTGCCCTCCCTCTTCTCTTCCCTCCCCCCCTCTTCTATTCCCCCCCTCCTCTTCCGCCTCCCTCACCCCGCCGCGAGCGCCCAGACCTCCCCCTCGCGCCGCACGCGCCCGTCGCGCTCGAGCTTGATCAGATGCGCGAGGAGAGACCGCGCCGCGAGCGGGTAGAGCGCCGCGGCGACCTCGGGGTAGGCCCGCGGCACGAGCTCCACGACGGGCGCCGCCCCCTGCTCGACCGCCGCGAGGACCCTCGCCTCGCGCTCGAGGCGGTGCGCGACGTACTCGGCCACGAGCCGCTGCGGGTCGCCGATCGGCGGCCCGTGGGCCGGGTAGAGCAGCGTGGCCCCGAGCGCCTCGAGCCGGCGCAGGCTCTCGAGGTAGACCGACATGTCGCCCTCGGGCGGGTCGATCACGATCGTGCCGGTCCCGGCGACCATGTCGCCCGCGATCGCCCCGCCGGTCGCCTCCTCGAGGAACACGACGTGCCCGTCGGCGTGGCCCTCGGTGAGGACGACGCGGAGCCGGCGGTCGCGGGCGCCCGGCAGGTCGCCCGGGAGCTCGATCACCTCGCCGTCCGCGAGCGCCCGGTCGACGCGCACGTCGCGCAGGCGGGCCGTCGTGCGGGGGTGCGCGGCGACGGGGGCGCCCGTCGCCGCCGCGAGCGCCGTGACGCCGCCGACGTGGTCGGGGTGGTGGTGGGTGAGCAGGATCTCGCGCACGCGATGCCCGCGCGCCGCGAGGTCGTCGAGGAGCCCCGCGAGCCGGGCCTGCTCGTCCTCGTAGGGCGAGGCGGGGTCGATCACGACCAGGTCGCGCCCGAGCCCGACCACGAGGCAGTTCGTGTGCGTCGCGGGCGGCAGCGTGGGCGTGCGCACCGGGAACACGCGGATCCCCGGCCTGAAGTCGGCGCCGATCCGGGTCGGCTCGCCGTCCTCGGGCGCGGCCGCGGCGACGGCGGCGGCCGCGCGCGCGGTCCAGCCCGGGGCGCGCGGGTCGCCCGGGACGCTCGCGAGCGCCTCGAGGCTGAAGCGCGTCGGCGGCGCGAGGAGGACCTCGTCGCGGGCCCACGACGCGACGGCCTCGGCCGGGTCGATCCAGGCGGCCAGGTCGAGCTCGCCGCCCGTGACGCGCAGGGTCTCGGTCGCGCCCGGCGGGAGGACGCACAGGTAGAACCCTGCGTCGAAGCGGACGGGCCCGAACGGGGGCGTGCGCCAGCGCCCGCACGGGACGAGCCGGCCCGCCGGCCCCGCGGGCGGCCCGGTCGGGTCGGCCGCGGGGTCGAGCCCGAGGTCGGCCAGGACCTCGCCGAAGGGCCGACCGCCATGGACGGCGTCCTGCGCGCCCGCGAGCGCCGCCTGCGAGAGCCCCCACGCGCCCGGCCAGGCGAGGAGCCCGACCTCCTCGAGGACCTCGCGCGCGGCGCCGAGCGGCTCGGGCTCGTCCTTGTCGAGCGCCCCGCCCGGGAACGCCCAGAAGTCGCCCAGGAACCGCAGCCCGCGCGTGCGGTGGACCCAGGCGAGCTCGAAGCCGCTGGGGCCGGGGCCCGGGCGGACCAGGACGACGGTGGCCGCCGCGCGCAGCTTGCCTGAGGGCCTCGGGGTCGGTGCCGGCATGGTCGTGCGCTCCGTGAGGTCGGAGCGTAACCGGACCGGGCGGAGGGCCCGAGCGGCGCGGGCGCGCCGGGCCAGGCCGACCGGGCGCGGGGCGGTCGGCCTGGCTCCTCCCGGACGCGGGGCGGCCCCCGCGCGCGCGCCGACGCGGCGTCGCGCCCCCGCTCGCCGCGGCGCTCCTCCGCGGGCCCCGACCGCGCCGGCCACCCGCGCTACGATCCGGGCCGGGCGCGGGGACCGCCCTGCAACCGGAGAGGAGCCTGCGATGGCGACGCCGACGGACGACTGGCGCGCTCGGCCACGTCCGAACCTCGCCCCGTCGGGCGCCGGCGGGGCCCCGTCGGCCCGGGTCGCGTAGGCGCCCCGGCGTGGCCCGCAGGCCGACGCCGCGCCCGACCGACGAGCCCACCGGGCTGCGGATCATCGCGGGCGAGCATCGCGGGCGGCGGCTCGAGACGCCGCCCGGGCACCTGCTCCGCCCCATGCGCGAGCAGGTGCGCGGGGCGCTGTTCAACGTGCTCGGGGCCGAGCGCGTCGCGGGCGCGCGCGTGCTCGACCTGTTCGCCGGGTCGGGGTCGCTCGCGCTCGAGGCGGTCTCGCGCGGCGCCGCCGCGGCGCTGTGCGTCGACCGCGAGCCGCGCTGCCTCGAGGTCCTCGCGCGCAACGTCGCGGCGCTCCGCGCCGGCGACCGCGTGACGTGGCGCCGCCACGACCTGGGCCGGGGGCTCGGCGCGCTCGCCGACGCGGGCCCGTTCGACCTCGTGCTCCTCCACCCGCCGTTCGAGCTGCTCCGCCGCGCGCCGCGCCCGGGCGAAGCCGACGTGGGCGCGCTCCTGCGCGCGCTCGCCGCCGGGGGCGCGCCGGCGCGGCCCGGCGCCGTCGTCGCCTTCGAGACGCCGCGCGGGTGCTGGGCCGAGGGCGACGTCGTCGAGGGCCTCGCGCTCGAGCGCCGGCGCGACTACGGCTCGACGACGCTGTTCGTGGCCGAGGTGCCCGGGGGCGGCGCGTCGACGCCTTGAGGTCACCGTTCGAGGGGGGGCTCGCTCCTCCTCGTCGACATGGCGACCGGCGAGCTCGGGCGGGCGTGACCCCCGCCCTCACCGCGGCCGCCCCTCAGGGGAGCGTCCCGACGCGGGTCCAGGCCCGGCGCAGGCGCGACTCGACCTCGACGGGGCTCCCGTCGGGGGCCTGGCCCCGGCCACGCCCCGACAGCTCGAGCTCGACGCGCCGCTCGCCCGGCCACGCCGAGGCTGCGGCCGCCCGATCGCGCGGCGCCTGCTCGTGCACCCGCACGACGACCTCGGCCCCCGGCGCGTCCGCGCGCAGCCGGGTGCCCGGCAGGACCTCCGCGAGGAACGTCGTGACCCACGTCGCGCGTCCGTCGCTCGCCTGGGCCTGGAAGGCCCGTTCGCGGAGGTCGGCCGGGTCGGCCTGCGTCCAGGCGCGCACGACCTCGCGGGCGTCGAGCCCTGGCGACGCGCCCCCGAGCAGGTCGAGCGCGAGGCGGTGGAGCCACGCCTTCGCGGCGCCCGAGATCGGCCGCGCCTCGAGGTCGTCGAGGGTCCAGCCGCGCCGCTCCCCGTCGCGGAAGAGCTCGCCCGCCCGCCCCGCGAGCGATGCGTCGGCCCGGGCGTGCTCGCCCTTCCCCGCGCGCTCCTCCCAGGCCTCGACCTCGAGCCGGAGCCGGACGACCTGGCCCGAGTCGACCGCGACGATCGTGGCGAGCAGGCGCGCCTCGACGACGGACGCCGTGACGAGCCGGTCCGGCTCGGGCAACCCCGCGCCGGTGAGCGTCTGGTCCGCCTCGAACCGCTCGCGGACCTCGAGGCGGACCCGGTCGCCGACCGCGGGGCCCTCGGCCCGACATGGGCCGGCGCAGGCGGCGACGACGAGCGTCGCGAGGGCGATCCTGGTCACGGGCGCCGCTCCCTCGTGGCCGACGGACCCGGCCTCGACCCCGCGATCTTCGCCCCGCCCGGCGGTCCGGTCCACGGAGGGGCGCGACCGCCCAAAACGCCGAGCGGCCGGGCGGGAGTTGGGCTCCACCCGGCCGCGTCGTGCTCCGACCCCCCGCGGGGGCCGGGGACGCTCAGCAGATCACGAGCGTCTGGGTGATGTCGCTCAGGGCGTCCTCGATCGCGACGTCGCAGGGGCCCTGCTGGAGGTGGAGCGAGGGCGGGTCGATCTGGGTCATGCCGCCGCAGGCGAAGGTGTTGACGCCGAAGCAGAGGG
>JANJTH010000294.1 GCA_024711205.1 Planctomycetota bacterium
CGGGCCGGCCCGGCCGGCGGCGCCCCGGCGGAGGCCGGCGCGGTCCGCTGGGACGACCACGGCCCGCTCGGCGACCCCTGGCTCGTCTGGCTCGCGACCGACCTCGTGCGCGCGCTCCCCCTCGACGAGGCCGTCGTGGCCGCCGGGTTCGCGGCGCGCGCGCGCGCGCTCGCGCTCCTCGCCCGCGCGCTGGCCGCGCTCCACGTCGAGGCGCCGGCGCGCGTCCACGGCGCGCTCCGCCCGGGCGCCGTGCTGTGGCGCCACCTGCCCGCCCCCCCCGACCTGGGCGACCCCGAGCTCGTCGGCGCGGACGCCGACCTGGCGGGCTGGCTGCCCTTGCGCCCGCTCCTCGACGAGCTGGGCGTCCGCCCGCGCTGGGACCCCGCGCGCACGGACGGGCCCGCGGTCGCGCCGCGGCTCTACCCGTACCTCGCGCCGGAGGCCGTGGACGCCTTCCGCGCGGGCGACCTCGACGCCCCGGGGCCCGCGGGCGACGTGTTCGCGCTCGGCGCGCTCGCCTGCGCGCTCATGACCGGGCTCGCCCCGGGCGCCGAGGCCCCGGGCGACGCGGCGGCGATCCTCGCGCGCCGCGCGCGGACGCGCCCGCTCGTCGCCGCGGCCCCGGCCCCCGACGACCCGTTCGAGGCGCGGGGCTTCGGCGCGCTCGTCCGCGCCTGCCTCGACCCGACCCCCGGCGGGCGCCCGACCGCGCGCGAGGCCGCCCGCGCGCTCGACGCCTGCGGCGGGCTCGCCGCGCCCCCCCCGAGCGGCGAGAATCCCCCCCCCCTGGCCCTCCGCCCCGCGGGCGCGCCGCCCGCCCGCCCGAGGTGAGCGTGAGCAGCGACGCGTCCCCGATCGTCCCCTCGCCCCTGCCCGCGCTCCACGCGCCCGGCGGGCCCCTGCCCGTCGCCGCCCACGTCGCGGACCCGGGCGCGCCCCGCGTCGCGCGCGCCCGCCGCGCGCTCGAGCGCGCCCACCAGGCGCTCGTCGTCGCCCACGAGCGCGTGCTCGCGGCCCGCGAGCGCGACCCCGGGCTGTGCGCGGGCTTCCCGCTCTACGCGGGGGTCAAGACGTCGCTCGACGCGGCCGGCGACCTGCTCGCGCGCCGGACCTACCGGGTCGCGATCGCCGGGATCATGAGCGCGGGCAAGTCGACGCTCGCCAACGCGCTCCTGCGCCGGCCCGGGCTGCTCCCGACCGGGATCGAGGAGACGACGCTCACGATCACCGGGGTCACGCGCGCGCCCGACGAGCAGGAGGGGTTCGTCGTCCACTACCTGACCCGCGAGGAGGCGATCCGCGGCGTCTACGAGCGCGGCAGCTACCGGCGCTACCTGCCGCCCGCCGCGGTCGCGCTCGCGCGCGACGGCGCCCCGCCCGAGGTCCTCCTGAGCGAGCTCGTGCGGCTGCTCCGCGAGCACGAGCTCCCCGACGACGTGCGCGAGCAGCTCCAGGGCTTCGTCGAGGCGCTCGACGCGCGCCGCGCGCAGCTCGGGACCACGATCCGCCCCTCGCTCGAGGACCGCCGGCTCTACCTGGCGCCCCGCACGCACCGCGACGTCGGGCACCTGCTCCTGATCGCGCGGGCCGAGATCCTCGTCCACAACGAGCTGTTCGCGCGCGAGGGGCTCGAGCTCGTCGACCTGCCCGGCGCCGACTCGACGAACGAGCGCCAGCAGCAGATCACCTGGGACTACCTGGCCGACACCGACCTCCTGCTCGCGGTCCCCAACTCGGCCGGGTTCCGGTTCACGGACGTCGACGTGCTCGCGCGCTTCCGCGAGGCGCGCGGGGGCGACACGCGCCGGCGCGTGTTCTTCGTCGTGAACCGCTTCGACGAGGCGAAGATCCAGGACCTCGACTCGCGCGAGGCGGCGCTCGCCTACTTCAAGAAGCTCGTCGACGCGCTCGTGCGCGACTACGACCCGGGCAACCTGTTCTTCGCGGTCGGCCTGTGGGGGCAGCTCGAGGAGCGGCGCCGCAGCGTGCGCCCGACCGAGGAGGAGGCGCGCGAGCTCCAGCGCGTCGCGCAGGCGACCGTGGACATCGTGAACCACCTCGAGCGGCTCGGCGTGATCGACACGATCGCGCACGAGTGGGACGAGCGCTACGGCCCGCGCCTGGCCGAGGCGCTGCGCGCGCTCCGCCAGACGGGCGGCGTCGACCGCCTGCGGGCCGAGCTCGTGCGCTCGCTCAAGGAGGACCTCGAGCTCGAGCGGCTCGAGGAGGTGCGCGCGCACCTCGCGGCCGCCGCGCGCACGCTCGAGGCCCTGATCGGCCCCGAGCGCGGGCGCGTGCGCGGGTTCCTCGACTCGGCCCGCGAGCGGCTCAAGGCGACGGGCGGCTACCTCGAGCAGGTCGCGTTCCGCACGCGCGACGCGGTCGACCGGGCCCACGCCGAGGCCGTGCGCCCGGCCGCGCCCGACGAGCACGCGCGCGGCGGGGCCGCCCCCGAGGAGGCCCCGTTCCAGGCGCTCCTGCGCGGGCTCGGCCAGCAGTTCGACCAGGCGATCGAGACGCTGCTCGGGCGCGACAACCCGCGGCTCGACGTGCGCCAGCTCGCGCGCGAGGCCGGGCCGGTCGGCGCGCAGGAGCTCATGCGGCGCGTGATCGACCAGGCCCGGGCCGTGCTCTCGCAGCGGTTCGTCGACTTCGTGACGGCGCGGATCTCGGCCGAGCTGGCGCGCCGCTACCAGGAGGCGCTCGAGCCGCTCGAGAACGAGCGGATCCTCGGGCTGCTCGGGCGCGTGCTCGAGCGGCCCGAGCTCGAGCGGCGCTACCTGGCCCGCCTCAACGAGCTCGAGCGGACGCTCGCGCTCGTGACGCGCCTGCGCGCGCTCGAGGAGACGTGGGCCGTGGCCGAGCTCGACTTCCACCCGAGCCCGGGCGCGCGCCCGTTCGAGGAGCTCGAGCCGGCGTTCCGGCGCGCGCTCGCGGCCGAGCTCCAGGGCGTGTTCGCGGCCCGCTTCCAGGCGCTCGCGCGCGTGCTCCCGCGCTACTACCGGTGCGTGCTCGACGACTTCGTGGCGACCTTCGAGGAGCTCACGGTCGAGGCGCTGCGCGAGGCGCGGCTCGTGGGCGCGCAGATCCCGGTCGAGCTGCTCGCGGCCGGCGCGTCCGAGGAGGACCGCGCGCGCTTCGGCGTGGCCGAGCTCGTCTCGGTGGCCGACGCCGCGCACCGCGCGCTCGAGGCGGTCGCGCTCGAGCTCGACGGGGGGGCCTGAGCGGTGCTCCGCGCCGACCCGATCTTCTTCCGCAGCCTCGCGCGCGGGCAGGGGCCCCGGCGGACCGCGTTCTCGCTCGAGAACGCGGGCGACGCGCCCGTGCGCGCGCGGCTCGTCGCCGTGCGCGAGTGCCCCGAGTGGCTGACGCTCGAGCGCCCGGCGCCGGGCGGCGGCGAGCCGCAGCCGCTCGTCGTCGACGACCGCCCCGAGCCGGGCGCCGAGCCCGCGGGCCCGGCGCGCGGCGGG
>JANJTH010000297.1 GCA_024711205.1 Planctomycetota bacterium
GTCTGTCTATCCTGGCCGGTCCCCTCCCGCCCGGGTGCGCGCCGGCCGTGTTTTCGGGGCTCGGCGGTGGCAGGCGCCGGCGGGCGCGGGGGGGGGCTCTTACCCGTGCGATCGTCCCCCCCTGGGCGGGCTCACCCCTTACGGATGGCGGTGATGGTGGCGTGCCTCGGGAAAGCGGACGTCATGGCCCACTCGAAGCGTCATCGCGCCGCCGTTCTTCCCGTTCCCGTTCCCGTTCCCGTTCCCGTTCCCGCGGCTCGCGCGACCCCCTCCTGTCTCTTCCTTCTTCCCTTGCCCTTGCCCTCCCTCTTCTCTTCCCTCCGCCTACTCCCCCTCCGCCACGACCACGACGTCCGACCCGCTCCGCCCGAACGTCTCCGGCGCGTACATCTCCTCCGCCTTCGCGGGCGGGACGACGAACCGCCCGGGCGTCGTCGCGCGGGCGACGTAGCTGTGGGTGTGCACGCCCTCCCACAGGAGCGACGTGAACGCCTCGGCGCGCTCGTCGCGCAGCCCCGCGTGCTCGTACCACGTCCGCGACCACCACCAGCACCCGCCGCGCCCGGGCGCGCTGGCGTTGCCGGGGTCGGCCGGGAGCGCGCCGGTCGCGGCGAGGCCCGGGTCGAGCGGCTCGAGCCCGGCCGGGAGTGGGTCGACGAGCGCGACGTGGTACCGGCGCGCCGGCACCATCATCGTCAGCCGCACGCGCACGCGCGCGCCGGCGCGGACCCGCCAGCTCCCATCCTCCTGCCGCCGGACGTCGGCCGGGTCGTCGACGGCCTCGTAGGCGCGCTCGACCGTGAACCCGCGCTCGAGCGGGCCGAGCGCCAGGTCGCGCGGCGCGTAGCGCAGCCCGAGCCGGTAGTAGAGCCGGCCCGGGCCCGACTTCGCGAGGAGCAGGTCGGTCGCGGCGCCCCCGCGCGCCTGGAGGAACGGCATCGGCACCGCGACCTCCTGGCGCTCCGTCGTCCGCCCGCGGAACGCGACCTCGCCCGCGAACGCGTCGCCGAGCCAGGCCCGCGCCACGAAGTCGGGCGTGACGCCCTCGGCCGCGCGGAAGTAGCGGTCGAGCGCGAGCAGCACGAACGCGTTCTCCTGCGTGTTCTGCCAGCGCCCGCGCGTCTTGTGGGCGAGGAGCCCGGCCACGAGCTTGGGCGCCAGGTCGCCCCGGACCTCGGCCGGGTCGTCGAGGAGCGCCTCGAGGACGACGCCGTCGACGCGCCGCGCGCTGTGCAGGAGCACGTGCGCGCCGTCGCTGTAGGCCGTCGTGAAGTGCGCGGCGCCGGCCGTCTCCTCGAGCCGGTTGGCGAGGTGGCGGCGCACCGCCTGCGCGTCCGCGGGCGAGCCCTTGCGCAGGAGCGGCCACAGCCAGCCGAGCGCCTCGAGCGAGAGCCCCGCCGGTCCCCCGGCCTCGGCGAGGAGCGCCTTCGCGCGGCCCGGGTCGGCGTCGCCGAGCTGGGCCCGCGCGTGGAGCGCGTAGGCCTGGAGCGCGCGCTTCGACTCGGGCGAGTACCAGGCGGGCAGGTGTCGCTCGATCCGCCGCAGGTATCGGCTCGCCCGCTGGAGGGGGAAGGCGTCGACCGCGTAGCCCTTCTGCTTCGCGCGCGCGAGCGCGTGGGCCACGTGGCAGGTGAGGAACGGCCAGCTCGGCTCGCCCGGGCGCCAGAAGCCCCACCCGCCGTCGGGGTTCTGGAGCTGACCCAGCCGCGTCAGGTCGGCCGCGACCTTCGCCTCGAGCACGGCGGGCGGCGGGAGCCCGGGGGCCGCGAAGGCCGCGAGCACGTCGCGCACGGCCGCGAGCGCGAGCACGCGCGAGGCGACCTGCTCGGCGCAGCCGTGGGGGTACTCGGCCAGGTAGATCACGGCGTCCGTGAGCGCCTGGAGCGCCGTCGACGACGCGGTGAGCTCGAGCCCGCCGTGCTCCGGCCAGGCCTCGGGGACCGTGACGGCGTGGGCGAGCGCGCCGTCGCCGTCGAGCACCCCGTAGGTCGCGAACGCCTCGGCCGTGGCCGGGGTCCACACGGGCAGCTCGAGCTGCTGGGCGTCCCCGAGGGCGCCCTCGGGCCCGGTCGCCGCGACCGCGACCTGGAGCCGGGCCACGCCCGCGCGGGCCGCGGCCGCCGGGAGGCGGACCTCGCGCCGGTCGCGGGCGGGCACGGTCAGGCGCCGGCCGGCGCCCGCGGTGAAGGTCAGGTTCGAGGCGCGCGCGGCGAGCTCGACCTCGAGCGGCGCGTCGGTCTGGTTCTGGACGACGAGCGGGAGCTCGAACGCGTCGCCGAAGTTGAGGAACCGCGGCGCCGACGGGCGGACCTGGAGCGCGAGGCGCGCCGTCTGCACGGCCTCCGCCGCGCCGAACCGGCGCGGGTCGTCCGGCGCGCCGGCGGCCACGGCGACGAGCCGGTAGCGCGTGAGCGAGTCGGGCAGCCGGTAGGTGAACCGGGCCGCCCCCTGCGCGTCCGTCACGAGCGCGGGCGCGAACGCCGCGAGCGCGCGCAGGTCCGCGCGCAGCGCGATCGGCGGGGCGCCCGCGCCGCCGCCGCCGCCGCCGAGGTCGCTCAGGTCGCCGCGGGCCATGAGGGCCTCCGGCGCGCCGCCCTTGTCGGCTCCGAACTCGAACAGGATGGGCTCCACCTCGTCCTCGGCAGGGGCCCCCTGGTCGAGCCGCAGGAGCGCGCGGCTGCGCGCCTCGGTGACCTGCCCCGGCCCGCGCGGCGCGTAGAAGGCCCCGAGGGGGTCCGGCCGGGCGTGCCCGGCGAGCATCAGCACGGCCTCGTCGACGACGGCCAGCGCGACCTGCGCGCCCGGGACGGGCGCCCCCTGCGCGTCGCGCACGACGACCTCGACCGCGGTCTCCGCGCCCGGCGCCAGCGTCGCCGCGGCCGGCGCGACCGCGACGTGGAGCGTCCGGCTCCGCGGCGGCACGGGGAGCGTGAGCTGGCCCGCGGCGAAGGCGGGCCGGGACTTCGCGGCCTGCCCGGCCGGGGCGTCGCTCCAGGGCGCCTGCCCGACCAGCGCGACGTGCACGGTCAGGTCCGGCACGTGCCCCTCCTCGATCGGGATCCGGAGGGTCGTCGTGCTCCCCTCGAGCCGCAGGCGCTCGACGCGCACGATCCCCGAGCGCCGGAGCGTGAACAGGCCCTCGGCCCCGGGGAACGGCGCGACGACGAGGACCTCCGCCACGTCGCCGGCCGCGTACTCGGCCGCGCTCGGGACGAGCGTGACCCGCTCCTCCTCGATCGTCGGCGCGGGCGGCGGCGCGCCGCCCGCGACCCACACGCGCAGCGCGCTCCGCTGGACGCGGCCCGCCGCGTCCTCGACGCGCGCCACGACGCGCCACGTGCCCCCCGCGGGCTTCTCGACCTGGGCCGCGAGCGGCGCCTGCTCCGACGTGAACGACCGGGTGACGGCCTCGGCCACGACCTCCTCGTAGCGGCCTCCCGCGAGGCGCCATCCAAGCCGCTCGAACACGACCTCGACCTTGCGGCCCGCGGCGGGCGCGCCGTCGAGGTCGACGGCCAGCGCCTCGACCGCGAGCGGCTCGCCCTTGCCGAAGAACGGCCGCGCGGCGCGCAGGCCCACGTAGGTGTCCGCCGGGTGGACGAGCAGCGCCGTGGTCGCCGACCACGCCTGGCGGTTCACGTCCTGGACCGTCGCCTCGCAGGTCACCGCCATGGGCTCCCCGCCGCCCAGGCCGCGCAGCCCCAGGCGCAGGAGGTGCTCGCCCTGTCCGTCAGTCAGACCGGCGAGCCCGGTCGAGTGCTCGGCGCCGACGCCGGGCAGGTCACCGCGGCCCAGGAGCCACCACGGGACGTGCTCGCCGAACGTCCAGCCCTCGCGGCCCGGTGGCGCGTAGCTGCCCCGCGCCGCGCGCACGGCCCAGCGGACGGGCGCGGCCGGGAGGGCCCCGCCCGCGAAGTAGCGGGCGCCGACCCGCACGAGCGCCTCGCCGCCGGTGAAGTAGGGACCGTCGCTCGCCGCGCCGACCGTGACCTCGTACTCGGGCCGCCGGAACTCGGCGATCCGGAACGCGTGCGCGTGGCCCGCCCCGACGCCCGCGTCGAACACGACCTGCGCGTCGCCCACGTGGGCCGTGCCGGGGAGCGCGACCGCGAGGTCGAACCCGCCGTGCGCGTCGAGCCGCGCCGTCCCCTTCGCGAGCTCCGTCCCGCGCGCGTCGAGGGCCCGCCAGTCGACGTCGCGCCCGGAGCGCGCCCCCTCGAGCTCCACCGTGCCCAGGCGGAGGGCCTGGAGGTCGCCGCCCTCCCCGAGCCCCACCTCGCGGAGCCAGCCCTTGAGCCTGAGCTCCTCCCCGGGTCGGTAGAGGTGCCGATCGTCGAACGTGAACCAGCGGCGCTCGCGCTCCTGGCGCTGAACGTGGTCCTCGGCGAGCACGAACGCCGTGTCCGCGCCCCGGCGCACGACGACGGCGAGCGCCCCCTGCGACCCGTAGGCCCGGCGCTTCAGGCGCGCCAGCCCGTCGGCGTCGGCCGTGGCCGCCTCGAACGACCGGGCGGGGTCGGGCTTGCCGAGCGCGTGGATCGAGACCTCGGCGCCCGCGGCGGCCCGGCCGTCCGCGAGCCCCGTCACGTGCACGAGCGCCTCGTCCGCATCGGCCTGGAGGTCGAGCGCGAGTCGCGTGACCTGCGCCCACACGACGACCTGCGGGCGGCGGCCATGCCGGCCCTCGTCGGGCCAGTCGCGGGGCTCGACGACGACGAGCGCGTGCCCGAGGCCGTGCTCGAGCGCAGGCCCGAGGTCGACCGCGGTCTCCGACCAGTCGTCGGGCCCGCGCGCGGCCGCGCGCTCGGCGCTCGCGACCTCCTTGCCCGGCAGGGCCGGAGGGCGCGACGCCCAGCGATCGTCGCGCCAGCGCTCGAAGGCGGCGACGTCCACCGCCGGGTCGACGGCCAGCACGCGCGCGCGGAGGTGCGGGATCCCGATCGAGCGCACGACGACGCGCGCCGGGCCCGCCGGGTCGACCACGACGTGCTCGTCGCCCGGGCCCAGGAGCTGGGGCTCCGGCGCCGTCGTCCGGAACGTGAGCGGGCCCGCCGCGTCGAGCGCCTGGCCGAACACGTCGCGGAGCCCGGGGTCGAGCGTGACCGTGTAGGTCGTGTTCGCCTTCGTCATGCCCCGGAGCTGGAGCGTCCGGCCGCCCGGGTGGAGCGCGAGCCCCGGGATCGCCGGCGTGACCTGGACCCGCTCGGGCGTGACCGCCTCGGGGTCGAGGGGGTTCGCGAACGTGATCCAGAACGGCGCCCCCGGCGGGCACTCGTCGCGCCCCCAGCCGGCGCGATGCTCGGTGACCCGGTGGGCCCCGTAGGTCTGGAACGCGAGCCGGACGGGCGCGGTCGAGGTCCGGGGACCCTCCGCCGAGGGCACACCCGGGCCGACCTCGATCGAGACCGCCGTGGCCCGCGGGAGCGGGGACGCCGGGCGGAAGGCGACCGTGCGGTCGGGCGGGCTCGCGAGGGCCGCGGCCTCCTCGGCGCTCGCGAGCCGGAGCGCCACCGGCGCGTCGCCGGCCCGGGCGCGGAGCGCGGGCAGCACGGCCGCCGGGTCGACGCGCTGGTCGAACACGACGAAGCAGAGCGGCTCGAGCCCCTGCGGCCCGCCGCGCGGACCGGAGGCCTGGACCGTCGGCGGGGGCGTCCGGAAACTCCACGCGACCTCGCGCGCGAGCGCGACGCCGTCGGGGGTCGAGGCGCCGGCGGGGACCGTCACGCGATACTCGGTCGCCGCGGGGAACCGCCCGCCCTGGGGCTCGAACAGGAGCGTCTGCGTGCCGACCCAGCGCCAGCGGCCCGGGGGCTGCGGCTCGAGGCGGGCCGGCGGCGCGCCGACGACGGCGGCCCCGGCGGTCCCCAGGGGGATCATCGGCCGCGAGAAGCCGATCGAGACGTGCGGGACGAGCGCGACGTCGTCCTCGGGCTGGTAGCGCGTGACCTCGAGCGGGCCGACCTCGGCGGCCGGGCCGTCGGGCCGCGGGAGACCTGGCGCCGGCGGCGGGAAGGGCAGGCGCGTCGTCTCGCCCGTCCGCGCGGGGGGCGGCGGGCCCTCGCGGCGCGCGAAGTCGGCCGCGGGCGCCGGCGGCAGCGCGGGCAGGCGCGCGAGCAGGCGCTCCGCGGCCGCCTCGTCGAGGGGACGGACGTCGGCCCGCGGGACCCGCGGCGGGGCCTCGGGCGCGCCGCGCTCGCCCTCGGACAGGACGACCGGGGGCCCGCCGGGCTGCTCGCCCTCGCGCAGCGGCGCGGCGACCGACCCCTGGCCGGACGACTCCACGCCCGCCGGCCCCGGAGGTCCGACGGGGGCCTGGCCCGGCTGCCGAGGCCCCGGACACGCGACGAGGCACAGGGCGAGCGGAAGGAGCATGGCGAGGCGAGGGCTGGTCATGGAGCCTCCTCCGGGCGGGTTCGACGCGACCGGGCCAAGGGGCGTCGGGGCGGGATCCTCGACCCCTGACCCGGCTCCGACAAGCCGCCCCCGACCCCGGGGCGCCGCGCCGGGGAGGGCGAACCCGATCCCTCGAGCGGGCGGACCCCACGTCAGACGGTCGCGTGGGAGCAAGCGCCGCGACCCGGGCGGAAGCGCTCACCAGGTGGCGCCCAGTGGCGACGCATGGGCAGTCCGGCCCCAGCGCAGACAAGGCTTACGAAATGGCCCGGCGAGTGCTCATGGGTTGCTCGTCGTTCGAAGAACACACGAAACCCCAGCCCACACGAAAGACAGGGAATCCCATGAAGAAGCTCGTTGCGGTGTTCGCGGTCGCCCTCTGCTTCGGCGTCAACACCTTCGCCTGCGGCGGCATGACCCAGATCGACCCGCCCTCGCTCCACCTCCAGCAGGGCCCCTGCGACGTCGCGATCGAGGACGCCCTGAGCGACATCACCCAGACGCTCGTGATCTGCT
>JANJTH010000332.1 GCA_024711205.1 Planctomycetota bacterium
GCCTCGAGGTCGCGCGCCAGCTCGTCGGCGCGGCGCTGCGCCTGCGCCAGGGCGCGGGCGGCCTCCTCGGCCTCCTCGGCCCTCGCGTCGCGCTCGACCGCGAGCGCCTCGAGCCGCTCGCGCGCCGCCGAGAGCTCGGCCTCCGCCCGCTGGCGCGCGGCCTCGCCCGCGCCCTCGGCCTCCGTCCGCTGCCGCTGCTCCGCCTCGAGCCCGGCCCGGACGCGCGCCAGCTCCTCGTCGCGCGCGCGGAGCTCGCCCGCCACGCGGTCGCGCTCGGCCACGAGCTCGTCCCGCTCACGGCGAACGGCCGCGACCTCGGCGTCGGCGCCCTTCTCCGCCTCCTGCCGCTGCTTCGCGTCGGCCGCGACCCGCGCCTCGAGCCGTCGCACCTCGTCGCCGAGCGCGGTCGCGCGAGCCTCGAGCGTCTGGCGAGCCTCGGCCGCCGCGTCGCGCTCGGCGCGGGCGGTCGCGAGGGCGGCCTGCGCCTCCGCCAGCGTGGCGGCACCCGCGGCCGCGGCCTTGGTGGCCTGCTCGAGCCGGGCCTGCGCGTCGTCGCGCGCGCGGGCCGCGCCCTCGGCGGCCTTCTTGCCGTCGTCGCGCTCACGGGCCACGGCCTCGGCCACCTTCTTCGCCTCGTCCCGCTCGCGGGCCGCGGTCTCGGCCGCCTCTTTCGCCTCGTCCCGCTCCCGGCTGGTCGCCTCGGCCGCCGCGCCCGCGGCCTTCTTCGCCTCGTCGCGCTCCCGGCCTGCGGCCTCGGCGGCCTTCTTCGCCTCGTCCCGCTCGCGGATCGCCGTCGCGAGTCGAGCCTCGTGCGCGGCGGCGTCGGCGCCGCTCGCCTCGCGGGCCTGCTCGCGCTCGCGGGCGAGGCCCTCGGCCATGTCGAGCGCCTCGTCGCGCTCGCGCGCCGTCTCCGCGAGCTCGCGCTGGAGCGCGGCCAGGGCCGCCTCCGCCTTCGCCGCCGACGCGGCCGCGTCCCGCAGCGCGTCCCGCTCCCCGGCCGCGCGGTCCCGCTCCACCTGGGCCGCGCGGAGCCCCTGCTCGCTCGCGTCGAGCCGCCCCTCGACCTCCCGCAGGAGGTGGCGCGCCTCGTCGCGCTCGGCCACCACGGCGGCCTTCGCCGCGCGCGCCTGCGCGAGCTCCGCCTCGAGGCCCGCCGCTCGAAGCGCCGCGGCCTCGCCCTCCGCGCGCACCGCGTCGAGGGCGGCGCGGGCCGCGCTCCCGCCGCCGTCCCCGGCGCCGTCGCCCCCGCTCGCCGGCGCCGGCTCGGCGGCCACGGCGGCGGCCGCGAGGACCTCGGCCCGCGACAGGCGCCCGGTCCGCGGCGGGTCGGCCGACGGGCGGGCGACCGGCTCCGACTTGGGGGGGGCCGCCGCGACGTCGTGGAAGCGCGCCTTCGTCTTGCCGAACGTCACCTCGTCGCCCGGGACGAGCCGGCGCCGGTCCTCGACCCGCTCGCCGTTGACGAACGTCCCCTCCGACGAGCGGAGGTCCTCGACGAACCAGCCCCCGTCCTCGGCCACGAGCCGGGCGTGCGAGTAGGACATGCCCCGGTCGGCGACCCGCACCTGCGCGCGGCGCGCCGTGCCGACGACGTTCGGCTCCGTCGTGACGAGCTCGAAGACGTTGCCGCTCTCCTTGCCGGAGAGGATCTCGAGTCGTGCCATGCGCCTCGCCGTCGGGGTCGAGGCGCGATTCTATCCACGGCCGGGTCCGCCCGCGGAGGGGCCGGCCGTAGACTGGGCGCGCGTGACCCGCCCGCCCCGCCGCGCCCGCCGCCTCCCCGTGTCCGCGCCCAGGGGCGTCGCGCCCGCCCGCCCGCGGGCGGCCCTCCTGGTGGCCGCCGCGCTCCTCGCGGGGGCCGGCGCCGCCCGCGCGCAGACGGAGCCGCCGATCGCCGAGTCCGAGGCGGGCGGGCTCTCGCTGCGCGAGCTCGAGAGCTGGATCGTCCTCGACGACGAGCTGGCGCCCGAGCCGCCGCTCGTCCGCCTCGACGTCGGCGCCGTGGCCTGGATCGAGCTCCAGAGCCGCCTGCGCGTCGACCGGCGCGGGGTCCCCGGGACGGACCTCCGCGCCCTCGAGGACGAGCTGCGGCTCCCCACCACCGCCGGTTCGCCGTGGGTCGAGCTCTCGCTCGGGAGCCGCGTCCGCGGCGGCGCGGACTTCCTGTGGCTCGCCCGGCAGGGCCCCTTCGTCCGGGCCGAGCGCACGATCACCTTCGACGGCGTGGACGTGGCCGGCCCGGGGGACCTCGTCGACCTGCGGCTCGAGCTGTTCACGACCTCGGCCTTCGTCGCCTGGGACCCGCTCGCCGGGCAGACCTACCGGATCGGCTTCGTCGGCGGCGCGCGCTACTTCCGCCTCCAGTCGCGCGTGCGCGCCGTGCGACCCGCCGCGGCCCCGATCGACCTGAGCGAGCGCGCCGAGGGCGAGCTCGTGTCGCCCTACTTCGGCGGCTCGGTCGAGCTCGTCCCGTTCCCCTACCTCTCGGTCACGACGCGGATCCAGTACATGAGCTGGTCGTGGAGCGCGGTCCGCCTCCGCGAGGCGCGCTTCTTCGACTTCCGCATGGGCGCCCACCTGCGCGTCGTGCCGGACCGGCTCGCGCTCGGCCTCGAGGCCCGCTACCTGGCGGTCGCGGCGGCCGCCCGGCGCAGCGCGGACGGGCGTCGGTTCGAGGCCGAGCTCGCCGGCTTCGGCGCGTCGTTCGTGGTCCAGCTCGCGTTCTGACGGCGGGCGCTCCCCCCTCGAGGCTCCCCATGCGACCCCACCCGCCCCGCGCTCTGGCCGCGCTCGTCCTGGCGGCCGCGGCCCTGCCCGGCTGCGCCGGCGGCCCCACCGCCACGGACGCGGGCGAGGCCGCCCGCTGGAGCGGCGGGCTCCCGGGCGACGACGACCCGCTCGTCGCCTGTCTGGGCGAGCTCGAGCCGGGCCCCCTGCGCGCGCGCGTCGAGGCGGTCGTCGCCCGGCTCGCGGGCGCGACCGGGGCGCGGGACGCCGCCGGCCCGCGGCTCGCCGTCCGGCTCCTCGACGACCCGGGCGTCGCCGTCGTCGCGCACGGCCCGGGCAAGCGCGGCCCCGCGGGGGCGCAGCGGACGCTGTGGGTCGCGCGCGGGCTCCTCGCGCACGTGCCGAGCGAGGGGGCGCTCGCGGCCGTGCTCGCCCACGCGCTCGCCCACGTCGACGCGGGGCACGAGGGCGTGGCCGCCACGCGGGTCGAGGTCGTGGAGGTCGGCCCCGGGCTCGGGCTCCGGCTCGCGCGCGTGGCGGGCGACGCCGTGGGGGTGCCCGGCGCCGTGCCCGCCCGGCTCCTCCGCGTCGCGACGCGGGAGGACGAGGCGGAGGCCGACCGGCTCGCGGCCGAGCTGGCGGTCGCGGCCGGCTACGACCCGCGCGCGGGCGGCGCGCTCCTCCGCGCGCTCGCGGGCGCGCGCGCCCGGAGGAGCGGGCTGCCAGCCTGGGCCGTCCTCCACCCGGCCGCCCCCGCGCGCGCCGACACGTTCGTCGGGCTCGCGGGGC
>JANJTH010000343.1 GCA_024711205.1 Planctomycetota bacterium
GGCCCGCCGCCCGCGCGGGCATAGGGGCCCCGGCCGCAACCCCCCCCCCCCCCCCCACGGCCGCCGGGCGGGCCGGGACGCGGTGGGCCAAAAGACAGAAACCCCCCACCACAAAGCAGTGTAGCCCCCCCCCGCGGCCCCCCCCGCCGCTGGCGAGCGGCGGCGCGGCGGCGTTTCCGGCCGGGCCCCTATGCCCGCGCGGGCGGCGGGCCCGGGGCCACGCGCGGGCGGGCCGCGGTCGTCGAGCCCGCCGTCCCCAAGCGGCGTGGTAGCGTCCCCTCCGTGCCGGGATCGCTGAGGCCGATCGTCGCCGTCCTGCTCGCGCTGCACCTCGTCCTGGGCAGCGCAGGGGTGGTGTCGTGCGCGGAGCGCGACGGCTCCCGCGCGATCGAGTTCGTCGCGGCGGGCTGCTGCGTCCCCGACGCACCCCCCGTCGTCCCCGCGCACGGCGAGGCCCTCGCCCCGGAGCCCGCCGACGGCTGCGGGGCCTGCTCCGACGCGCTGCTCGCGGCGACCGGCGCGCGCCCCGACCGCGCGGCGGACGCGCGCGCCCTCCGGCCGCTCGCGCCGCTCGGCGTGGTCGTGGCCACCGCCGTCAGCCCGTGCGGACCGGGGGGGCCGTCCCCCGCCACCCGAGGCGACCCTGGCGGGCGCGGCACGCCTCGCGCCTGCCGGCCCGCCCTCCTGCGCTGCTGAGTCGCTCCCGGCCGGCGAGGCGTCCTCGCCCGGTCGACCGGTGTGACCCGAGCCGCCGCGTCTCCGCGGCGCTCGTCCCCAGGAGCGCTCCATGTCCCCCCTCGCCCCCCGCTCGCGCCCGCGAGCCGGGGCGCGGGCTGGCCTCGCCGGCCTGCTCGCCCTCGGCTCCGCCGCCTGCGCCACCTACGAGCCCGCGCCGCTGGCGCCCCTCGACCTCCTCCGGCGCCTGAACGCCGCGGGGCTGCCCGACCTCCCGGCCGACGTGGCCCCCGTCGGGTCCCGGGCCCCCTTCGACCCGACGGACGGCCTGTCCGTGGCCGAGGCGGCCGGCGTGGCCCTGCGCCTGCACCCCGGGCTGCGCGTCGCCCGCGCGGAGGTCGGCGTGGCGCGCGCGCTCCTCGTCGAGGCGGGGCTCCTCCCCGACCCGGTCGTCGGCTGGGACGCGATGAACGTGGTCGCGGACTTCGTGACCGACCGGAAGTCGGGCGCGAACAGCTACGTGGCCGGCGCCTCGCTCGTGTGGGAGGTGCCCCGCCCGGGGGAGGTCGACGCCCGCGAGGGCGTCGCCCGCGGGCGCGTGGGCGAAGGCCGCGCCGGGCTGCTCCGCGCGGAGTGGGAGCTCGTGCGCGAGGTCCACCTGGCGTTCGTCCGGCTCGCCTTCGTCGCGGCGAGCCTCGAGCTCAACGCCGCGCAGCTCGTGATCGCGGAGCGCACGCGCGACCACGTCCAGCGCGCGCGCGCGGCGGGGGTCGCGACGGCGCTGCAGGTGGAGCTGGCGTCGGTGGCGCGCGACCGCGTCCGGGCCGACCGGGCCCGGCTCGCGCTCGCGGACGCGACCGCGCGCCAGGACGCCCTGGCGCTGCTCGGCCTCCCGCCCGACGCGTCGGTGCGCCTGGACGCGCCGCCCTCGCTCCTGGCCGCGCCCGCGCCCGAGGCGCTCGAGGACGCGGGCGCCCTGACCGAGGCCGCGGTCGCGCGCCGCCCGGACCTCGCGGAGCTCGCCGCCCGCTACGCGCAGGCGGAGGAGACCCTGCGCCTCGAGGTCGCGCGGCAGTGGCCGCAGGTCTGGATCGGGACCGGGGTCTCGGTCTCGCTGCCCGTCTTCTCCCGGCTCAACGCGCCCGCGATCGAGACCGCGCGCAGGGCGCGCGACGCCGGCCGCGCGCGCTTCGTCGCCGGGCTGCACGAGGTCCGGCGGCAGGTCCACCTGGCCCGCGCCGCCCTCGCGGGCGCGGCCGCGTGGGTCGCCGAGATCACGGACCGGCTCGTCCCGGGCCTCGACGCGACCCTGCGCCTGACGCAGGCGTCGCTCGAGGCGGGCGAGATCACACCGCTCGAGCTCCTCACGGCGCAGACCCAGGTGCTCGAGACCCAGCAGGAATTCCTGGAGGCGCGCCGGCGCCTCGCCGAGGCGCGGCTCGCGCTCGAGGCCGCGGCCGGACGGCTGCTGCCCCTCGAGGACGAGGTGCGGCGGGCCACGGCCGCCGGCGAGGAGGACGCGGAGTGAAGCGCAACGCCCCCACCCGGCCCGTCCGCCGCCGGGCCCCGACCGTCGTCGTCGCGGGCCTGCTCCTGAGCGTCGCGGGGTGCCCCGGCCGACCGGGGCCGGGGTCGGCGAGCCGAGGGCCGGCCGGCGCGCCGTCGTCCGGCCACGCCGGACACGCCGGCCACGACGGCCACGCCGAGGCCGACGGCCACGACGACCACGCCGGGCACGACGGCCACGACGACCACGCCGAGGCCGACGCCGGGGTCGTCACGCTGACGGAGGCGCAGGCCCGGAGCGCGGACGTCCGCGTCCAGGTGGCCGGGCCCGGCCCGATCGCGCAGGTGCTGCGGCTCCGGGCGGTCGTCGCGCCGAACCGGGACGCCCAGGTCCACGCGACCCCGCGCGTCGCCGGCCTCGTGCGCGCGATCCACAAGGGGCTCGGCGACCGGGTCGAGGCCGGCGAGGTCCTGTGTGAGCTCGACAGCGTCGACCTGGGCCAGGCGGCGAGCGAGTACCTGCAGGCCCGGGCGCTGCTCCAGGTGCAGCGCGAGCTCCTGGCGCGCGAGGGCGAGCTCCTCGGCCGCGCGCTGGAGCTCGCCCGGACGGTCGTCGCCCGCGAGCGCAAGCTGCAGGAGCAGGCGGTGTCGACGATCCGCGCGCTCTACGAGGCGGAGCAGCGGCTCGCCGAGGCGCAGCTCGCGCGCGACCGCCGGCTCCTCGAGCTCGAGGCCGCGCTGCGGACGCTCGAGGTCCAGGCGACCGTCGCCCACGAGCGCCTGCTCGTCCTGGGCCTCACCGCCGCCGAGGTGGACGGGCTCTCCGCGACCCAGGGGGCCGGGATCGGCCGCTACGAGCTCCGCGCCGCGGCGCCCGGGGTGATCGTCGACCGCCACGTGACGCAGAGCGAGTACGTGGGCCCCGAGGACACGCTTTTCCTGCTCCAGGACGGCGCGCGCGTGTGGGTCGAGGCCAAGGTGTACGAGAAGGACCTGCGCGCCGTGCAGGTCGGGCAGCCCGTGCGCGTCACCCTGGAGGCCTACCCGGGGGTGGCCCTCGAGGGCGCCGTGGGCCTGATCGGGCCCTCGGTCGACCCGACGACGCGCGCCGCGACCGTGCGGGTCGTGCTCGACAACGCGGTCCCCGGCGCCGCGCAGCCGGCCCCCCTCCGGCCCGGCATGTTCGCGAAGGTGGAGGTCACCGTGGCCGAGCGGACCGCCGACGTCGTGCTCCCCGAGGCGGCGGTCGTCCACGAGGGCCGCGCGACGTTCGTGTTCGTCCGGACCGGTCCGCGCACCTACCGGCGCCAGGCCGTGCAGGTGGAGGACGCCGCGCGGGGGGTCGTGGCGGTCGTCGCGGGCCTGCCGGCGGGCGCCGAGGTGGCCGTGACCGGCACCTTCACGCTCGAGTCCGTGTCGCGCGCCGGGGAGCTCGGCGGGGGGCACTCCCACTGATGATCCGCCGCGTCGTCGACGCCTCGCTCGACAACCGCCTCCTCGTCCTCGTCCTGTGGCTGCTCGTCGTCGCGGCGGGGGTCGGGTCGCTGCGCACGCTGCCGATCGACGCGGTGCCCGACGTCACGAACGTCCAGGTCCAGGTGCTCACGAACAGCCCCGGGCTGGCGCCCGAGGAGGTCGAGCGGTTCATCACCTTCCCGGTCGAGTCGGCCATGTCCGGCCTGCCGGCGCTCGAGGAGGTCCGCTCCGTCTCCAAGTTCGGCCTGTCCGCGGTCACGGTCGTGTTCGAGGAGGGCACGGACATCTACTGGGCGCGCCAGCTCGTGGCCGAGCGGCTCGTCGACGCCCGGGCGCAGATCCCGGACGGCTACGGCGAGCCCGAGATGGGGCCGATCTCGTCGGGCCTCGGCGAGGTCTACCAGTTCGAGGTGCGCGGCGAGGGCTACACGCCCATGCAGCTGCGCACGATCCTCGACTGGCAGATCAATCACCAGCTGCGCTCGGTGCCCGGCGTGGTCGAGGTCAACGCCTTCGGCGGCGAGCTCAAGACCTACCAGGTGACGATCGACCCCGACCGCCTGGTCGCCTACGGCCTGCCGCTCGCCCGCGTGTTCGCGGCGGTCGAGGAGAACAACCGCAACGTCGGCGGCGGGTACATCGAGCACGCGGGCGAGCAGTACCTGATCCGGGGCGAGGGCCTGATCCGGAACCTCGACGACCTCGGGCGCGTGGTCGTGGGCCACGACGAGAGCGGGACCCCGGTGACGGTGGCGCAGCTCGGCAAGGTCGAGCTCGCGCCGCTGATCCGGCAGGGCGCGGTGACCCGCGACGGCGACCGCGAGGCCGTGGTCGGGATCGTCATGATGCTCATGGGCGCCAACTCGCGGACCGTGTCGCGGGAGGTCCACGCGCGGCTCCTGCGCATCCAGCGCACCCTCCCGCCCGGCGTCACGATCGACACCTTCTACGACCGGACGGAGCTGGTCGACCGGACGGTCCGGACGGTGGCCAGGAACCTGCTGGAGGGCGGGGCGCTGGTGATCCTGGTGCTCCTCCTCCTGCTGGGGAACCTGCGCGGCGGGCTGATCGTCGCCTCGGCGATCCCGCTCTCCATGCTCGTGGCGTTCACCGCCATGCGCCAGGCGGGCGTGTCGGGCAACCTCATGTCGCTCGGCGCGATCGACTTCGGCCTGATCGTCGACGGCTCGGTCGTCCTGATCGAGAACGTCGTCCGCTACCTGCACGAGCACCGGCGCGACCAGCGCCCGCACCTCGAGAAGGTGCGCGCCGCCTGCCACGAGGTGGCCAGGCCGGTCGTGTTCGCCGTGGGGATCATCGCGATCGTCTACCTGCCGATCCTCGCCCTGCGCGGGATCGAGGGGAAGATGTTCAAGCCCATGGCGCTGACGGTCGTGTTCGCGCTCCTGGGCTCGCTCGTGTGCGCGCTGACGCTCATGCCCGTGCTGGCGTCGCTGCTCCTGAAGAACGTCCACGAGCGGGAGCCGCTGCTGTTCCGGCTGGCCAGGCGGGCCTACGCGCCCCTGCTCGAGCGCACGCTCGCGCACCCCCGCGCGACCGGCGCCACCGCCGTGGCCCTGTTCCTCGCCAGCCTCGCGGCCGCCCCGTTCCTGGGGGCGGAGTTCATCCCGCGCCTCGACGAGGGCGCGATCGCCATGCAGATCTGGCGCGTCCCGAGCATCTCCCTCGAGCAGTCGAACCGGATCAGCCTCGCGGCCGAGCGCGTGGTCAAGGGCTTCCCCGAGGTGAAGACGGTCGTCTCGCGCACGGGGCGGCCCGAGATCGCGACCGACCCCATGGGCGTCGAGATCAGCGACACCTACGTCATGCTGCACCCGCCCGAGACCTGGCGCTTCGACACGAAGGAGGCGCTGCTGGCCGCGATCGACGAGGCCCTGCAGGAGCAGGTCCCGGGGGTCATGTTCAGCTACTCGCAGCCGATCGAGCTCCGTGTGGCGGAGCTGATCAGCGGCGTGCGCTCGGACGTCGGCGTCAAGATCTTCGGCGACGACATCGACGAGATGAAGCGGGTCGCCGACCAGGTGGTCCGCGCGATCTCGGCCGTCCCGGGGATCGAGGAGGCCAAGGCCGAGCAGACCGTCGGGCTGCCCTACCTCCGGATCCAGCTCGACCGCGACGCGATCGCCCGGCTCGGGATCGACGGGCAGCAGGTCCTGGACGCGATCGAGACGATCGGCGGCAAGCCCCTCGGCACGGTGGTCGAGGGCCAGCAGCGGTTCCTCGTCCAGGCCCGCTTCGGCGGGGGGACCCGCGAGACGCTCCACGGCCTCGGGGACCTGCCGGTCGCCGGGCCGGAGGCCGGCCCCGAGGGCAGGCCGGTGCTGATCCCGCTGGGGCAGCTCGTGACCATGGAGCTCGAGACCGGTCCGGCGCAGATCAGCCGCGAGCGGATCAGCCGGCGCATCACCGTCGAGGCCAACGTCCGCGGCCGCGACCTGGCCTCGACGGTCGCGGACGCGCAGGCCGCCGTGGACCGCGCCGTCACGCTGCCGCCGGGGTGGAGCGTCGAGTGGGGCGGCCAGTTCGAGAACCTGGAGACGGCCATGTCCCGGCTGCAGGTCCTCGTGCCGCTCGCGCTGCTGCTGATCTTCGTGCTCCTCTACACGACCTTCCACTCGGTCGAGCTCGCGGCGCTGATCTTCCTCAACGTGCCCCTCGCCGTGTCCGGCGGGGTCGCGGCGCTGGCCCTGCGCGGCCATCCGTTCTCGATCTCGGCCGGGGTGGGCTTCGTGGCCCTGTTCGGCGTCGCCGTCCTCAACGGCGTCGTCCTCGTCTCCTACGTCGTTCAGCGCTGGCAGGCCGGCCTGCGCGGCCCCGACGCCGCGCGCGAGGCGGCGCACACGCGGCTGCGGCCGGTGCTCATGACCGCGCTCGTCGCCGCCCTGGGGTTCGTGCCCATGGCCCTGGCGACCTCGGCCGGCGCCGAGATCCAGCGGCCGCTGGCGACCGTCGTGATCGGCGGGCTGGTGACGTCGACCCTGCTCACGCTGCTGGTCCTGCCGACGCTGTGCTCGCGCATGGCGCCCGGCGGCGCGGCGGGCACGGCGGGTGAGCCCGCCGGGGAGCCCCCCGCGCCCGCCTCGTGACCCCCCCGCCTGCGGGCCCGGCGTCACCCCTGCCCGTCCGGCGCCCGGCCGGGCAGGACCGAGTACAGCGCCGGGAGGACGAGGAGGGTCAGGAGCGTCGACGAGGCGACCCCGCCGATCACGACGGTCGCCAGCGGGCGCTGCACCTCGGCGCCCATGCCGGTGTTCAGGGCCATGGGCAGGAACCCGATCGCCGCGACGAGGCTCGTCATGAGCACGGGGCGCAGCCGGGTCTCGGCGGCGCGGCGGATCGCTTCGGCGAGCGGCACGCCGGCGTCGTGGAGCTGGCGGATCGTCGAGACGAGGACCATGTCGCCGAGGACCGCGACCCCCGAGAGGGCGACGAAGCCGACGGCGGCGGAGATGCTGAACGGCAGGTCGCGGAGCCACAGCGCGACCACGCCGCCGACGACGGCGAACGGGACCCCGGTGAACACGCGCAGCGCGTCTTGGAGCCGGCCGTAAGTGAGGTACAGGAGCGACAGCACGAGGAGCAGCGCCATGGGCACGACGACGAGGAGCCGCTCGCGGGCCTCGACGAGGTGCTCGAACTGCCCGCCGTACTCGACGCGGTAGCCCGGCGGCAGGTCGACCTGGGCGGCGATCGCCCGGCGGACGTCCGCGACGAAGCCGCCGAGGTCGCGGCCGCGCGCGTTCGCCTGGACGACGATCCGCCGCTTGCCCCACTCGTGCTGGATCGTCGAGGGTCCCTCGACCAGGTCGAGCCGCGCGAGCGCGCCCAGGGGCACGCGCTGCCCGTCGGCCGCGGTGAGCAGGAGGCCGCCCAGGGCCTCCGGATCCCGGCGGAAGCGGTCGTCGAGCCGGAGGGCCAGGTCGAAGCGGCGCTCGCCGTCGATCACCTGGCCCACCGTGCGGGCCCCCACCATGGCGGCCGCCTCGAGGACCTCCTCGGCCGCGACTCCGTGCCGCGCGAGCGCCGCGCGGTCGACGGAGACCTGCAGGACGGGCAGGCCCGTGACCTGCTCGGCCGACACGTCGGCGGCGCCGGGCACGGCCTCCACGACGCGCTGGAGCTCGAGCGCCTTCGCCTCGAGCACCTGCAGGTCGTCGCCGAACAGCTTGATCCCGAGGTCGGCGCGCACGCCGGCGAGCATCTCGTTGACGCGCATCTCGATCGGCTGGGTGAAGATCGCCTTCATGCCCGGGAGCCGCCCCACGACCTCGCGCATGGCGCTCACCAGCTCGTCCTGCGTGGCGGCCCGGGTCCACCGCGCCCGCGGCGTGAGCGTGACGAACACGTCGGCGAGCTCGAGGCCCATGGGGTCGGTCGCGACCTCCGCCGTCCCGGTCCGGGTCCACACCCGCGCCACCTCGTCGGGGAAGGCCTCCTGCACGACGCGCTCGATCCGGAGCCCGTAGCGGACGCTCTCCTCGAGCGACACGCTCGCGAGGCGCACGGTGTTGATCACGAGCGCGCCCTCGCGCAGGCGCGGGACGAACTCGGACCCGAGGCCGGTCGCCAGCCAGCCCGCCCCGGCCACCGCCCCGACCGCGCCCACGAGGACCGCGGCGGGCCGGGCCAGGGCGCCCTGCAGCGCGGGCCGGTACACGCGCGCGAGCGCGCGGACGAGGGCGTTCTCCGCGTGCCGGCGGGGCGCCCCGCGGCGGAGCGCGAGGCTGGCCAGGACCGGCATGAGCGTCAGCGAGAGGACCATCGAGCCGACGAGCGCGAAGATCACCGTCAGCGCCATGGGCCGGAAGAGCTTGCCCTCGACCCCCTCGAGCGTGAGGATCGGCAGGTAGACGACCATGATGATCAGCTCGCCGAAGAGGGTCGGCCGGCGGACCTCGACCGCGGCGTCGCGGACCACCTCGAGGACGCTCCGGCCCGACGCGTCCGCGGCCAGGCGGCGCTCGGCGTTCTCGACCATGATCACCGAGCTGTCGACCACGAGCCCGAAGTCGATCGCGCCCAGGCTCATGAGGCTGCCGGCGACCCCGAAGCGCAGCATCATGTCGAAGGCGAAGAGCATCGAGAGCGGGATCGCGAGGGCCACGATCAGCCCGGCGCGCAGGTTGCCGAGGAACGCGAACAGGACGGCGACCACGAGGAGCGCGCCCTCGAGCAGGTTCCGCCCCACGGTCTCGAGCACCTGCTCGATCAGGCTCGTGCGCGCGTAGACGGGCTCGACCTTCACCCCCTCGGGCAGCGTCGGCGCGAGCTCCTCGAGCCGCCGGGCGAGGCGGGCCGTCACCTCGCGGCCGTTCTCGCCCATGAGCATGAACCCGAGGCCGAGCACGACCTCGCCGGCGCCGTCGGCCGTGACGGCCCCGCGGCGCACCTCGTGGCCCTCCTCGACGCGCGCGACGTCGCGCACGAGCACCGGCACGCCGTCGCGCGCGGCGACCACGACCTGCGCGACGTCCTCGACCGTGCTGACGAGGGCCACGCCCTGCACGAGCGTGGCCTCGCCGCCGCGCGAGATCACGCCGCCGCCGACGCTCAGGTTGTTGCGCCGGAGCGCCGTGGCCAGGTCGTCGACCGTCAGGCCGCGCGCGAGCAGGCGGTCGGGGTCGATCACGACGTGGAGCTGCCGCACCTCGCCGCCCCAGGCGTTGACCTCCGCCACCCCGGGCACGGCCGCCAGCGGCAGGCGGATCAGGTAGTCGTGGATCGTCCGCAGCTCGGCCAGGCTCTTGCCCTCGCCCGTGACGAGGTAGTGGAAGACCTCGCCCAGGCCGGTCGACACCGGTCCGAGCGTGGGCCGCTCGACCCCCTCCGGCAGCGCGACGGTGCCCAGGCGCTCCGAGACCACCTGCCGCGCCAGGTAGACGTCGAGGCCGTCCTCGAAGACCAGCGTCACCTGTGAGTAGCCGAACCTGGACGCCGAGCGGGCCTCGCGCAGCCCGGGCAGCCCGGCGAGCGCCCGCTCGATCGGGACCGTGAGCTGGCGCTCGACCTCCAGGGGAGAGAGCGTGGGCGCGACCGTGTTCACCGTCACCTGGACGGGCGTCGTGTCGGGGAAGGCGTCGAGGGGCAGGCGCTTCAGCGCGTAGGCGCCGGCCAGGACGAGGAGCACGGTCGCGGCGAGGACGAGCGGGCGGTGAGCCAGGCACAGGTCGATCAGCCGCTCGAGGGGGCCGGGCGCCTCGTCACGGCGGGGCGGCGCGGCGCTCACTCCTCGCCCTCGCAGCACCCGGCGCCGATGCTCCCCTTGAGCAGCTCGGTCCTGAGGAGGAACGCGCCCACCGTGACCACGACGTCGTCGGGCTCGAGCCCCAGGAGGACCTCGACGTGGGTGGCCGTCGCGCCGCCCAGGCGGACCTTCCGCGGCCTGAATGCGTCGGCGCCGTCGGGCACGAACACGACGTTGCAGCAGCCCTCCCACTGCACGGCCTCGACGGGGACCATGAGCGCGTCGCGGCGGTCGCTCAGCGCCACCTGCGCCCGCCCGAACGCGTTGGCCCGCAGGCGGCCGTCGTCGTTGCGCAGCTCGGCCCGCGCGGCGAGGGTCCTCGTGCGTGGGTCGAGCGCCGTCGACACCCACGTGACCCGGCCGCCGAACTGCTCGCCGGGGAGCGCGTGCACGGTGAGCACGACGGGCTGGCCGGGCCCGACCCGCGCCAGGGAGGCCTCGGGCACGTCCAGCAGGGCCCACATGGTCCGCGTGTCGACGATCGTCAGGAGCCCCTCGCCGGCCTGGACGACCTCGCCCTGGACCGCGTCGCGCGTCACGACCACGCCCGCGAAGGGGGCGCGGACGGCGAGCCTCGAGTCGGCGTCGTCGGCGCGGCGGACGCCCTGCACCTCCTCGGCCGAGAGGCCCAGGGCGCGGAGGCGCAGCGCGGCGCGCTGCAGCTCGGCCCGCGCCTCGGCCAGGCGCGTGTCGGCCTCGAGCACGGCGCGCTGCGTCCCCACGCCGCGCTCGGCCAGCTCCACCTCGCGCGCGTGGTTGCGCGCCCGCACGTCGAGCAGGGCGCCGGCGGACACGAGCTCGGCCTTGGCCGCGCCGAGCTCGGGCGCGTCGACGACGGCGAGGACCTCGCCCTGGGTGACCCACTGCCCGAGCGCCGCGCGGACCTCCACGACCAGGCCGCCGAGGCGAGCCGAGAGCTCCGCCCGGCGGTCGGCGGGGTAGGCCACCTGCGCGACGACCTCGACCAGGTCGCGGAACGGCGCCTGGAGCACCTTCGCGGTCGCGATCCCCACCTGGGCGACGACCTCCGGCGAGGCGAGCTGGATCCGCTCCGCGTGCGTCCGGCAGCCCGGGCGCGGCGGGGACGTCCGGCGCGCGGTGGGCGTGGTTGGCCCGGCGACGGGGGCGGCGGCGGCGGGCCCGGTGACGGCGAGGCGCGGATCGCAGCGCGCGCACTGCGTCTCGGGCAGCGCGTGCTCCGCGCACCAGTCCCCCTTCGCCCGGAAGGCCGGGATCAGGTCGCGGTGGCAGCGGGTGCAGAGCGCCTCGGGGACGCCGTGGCCGGCGCACCAGCCCCTGGTCTCGAGGAGCGCGGGGGTGCAGAAGGGGCAGTCCGCCCTGGCGATCGTGTGCTCGCACGGGGCGGCGGCGGTCGCGTCGGGCGCCTTCGGCGCGCCGGGGGGCGCGCGCCGCTGCGCGTGGAGCCGGTAGCCGAACCCGGCGAGCAGCGCGACGAGGGTGAGCCCCAGCCAGGCGTCCTTGCTCTTCATGCCCGTCCCTCCTCCGCGCGCGGCGCGCGCGCCGGGGGCGGCGCCGCACACGGCGGCGACCCCCGAGCCCTGCGTCCCTCCTCACGACCTCGGCGCCCCCCGCGACGTCGGAGGGCGGCCACATTGCCGCGCTGGCGCACGCGCGCCGGGCGGCCGTCGACCGAGCGCCCACGAGGGGGCCTCGGCGAAGGACGCCGCACCCGACGAGGCAGGCGGCCTCGACGGCGAGCGCGGCCGAGCGGGCGACCCCTTCGAGGGCGCCCGGCCCGGGGGGAGGCTCAGGCTCGGGGCGGGTGGAACACGTCGTGCGGCTGGAGGGGCCGCGCGCCGACCAGCGCGGCCGCGCGCGCGCGCCGGCTCGCCTGGGCGAGGGGGGCGCCGCCGCTCGCTTCGCCCGCGATCGGCAACCCTCCGCAGCAGCCGCAGTGGCACCCCTCGTCGCAGCCGTCGGGCGAGCCGGGGGCCCGGGCCCCCCCCGCCCCCGGCGCGGCCCCCCCCCACCCGCCCCCGCCGCCCCGGCTAATAATGAACTCAGAAGTTACGCCAAACACCCCAGGCG
>JANJTH010000794.1 GCA_024711205.1 Planctomycetota bacterium
GGCCCCGGGCGGCGCGCGGCGAGCGCGGTCGCCGTGCGCTCCTGCGCGCGCCACTGCCCGTAGAGCCGCCCGCGCGCCGCGAGCCGGTCGAGGCGCTGGCGCGTCGCGGGCGCGAGCTGGCCCGGCGGCGCGTCGCGCAGCGGCGTGCCGGGCAGCGGCATGAACGTGTGCCCGTGGACGCGCGCGCCAAGGTCGGCCAGGCGCTCGGCGAGCGCGAGCGTCGCCGCGAGGTCGGCCTCCTCCTCGCCCGGGAGGCCGAGCAGGAAGTCGACGTGCGGCTCGAAGCCCTCCGCGAGCGCGACGCGGACCGCGCGCTCGACCTCGGCCACGCCGTGCCCGCGGTGGACGCGCGCGAGCACGCGCTCGGAGCCCGACTGCGCGCCGACGATGATCGAGCGGTTGTCGACCCAGCGCGCGAGCACGCGCAGCGCCTCGGGGGTCACGTGCTCGGGGCGGCACTCCGACGGGAACGTCCCGTAGTAGAGGCGCCCCTCGCGCCCGACGACGCCGCGCACGGCGGCGAGCAGGCGGTCGAGCGCCTGCAGGTCGGGCTCGGGGCCGTCGCTCCCGTAGGAGAGCGAGGTCGGCGTGAGGAAGCGGTAGTCGCGGTAGCCGGCCTCCTTCTGGACGGCGACCCAGCGCGCGGCCGTCTCGACGCTGCGGTGCCGGAAGCGCGCCCGGTGGAGGAACGGCGTCTGGCAGAACCCGCACGCGTAGATGCAGCCGCGCGTCAGCTCGATCGGCCCCATGCGCCGGTGCGCGGGCGCGAACGGCGGCCAGGCCTCGAGGTCGATCGGCGGGGCCCGGCCCGTCGTCGCGAGCGGGCCCCGCGGGTCGCCGGGCGCGCGGAGCGAGGCGACGCCGCGCACGGCGCGCGGGTCGTCGCCGCGCAGGAGCGCGCGCACGAGGTCGACGAACGCCTGCTCGCCCTCGCCCACGACCGCGAGGTCGAACCCCGCCCGGAGCGTCTCGAGCGGCTCGGCCGAGGCGTGGACGCCGCCGGCCACGTGGACGACGCGCGCGTCGGGGCCACGGTCGCCCGGGTCGCCGAGCGCCTCGCGGGCGGCCGCGAGCGCGGCCGCGCGCGCGGGCAGCTCGGGCGAGTAGAAGCTCCAGCACACGAGCACGCGCTCGGCCCGGCAGGCGCGGAGCGCCTCGGGGAGCGAGCGCTGGCGCGTCACGAAGTCGAGCGGGACCGCGGCCGTCTCCGGGGCGGTCTCGAGCGCGCCCGCGAGCACGACGAAGGGGACCTTCGCGGTCTGCTGGTGGTCGAACACGACGGCGAGCCGGGGGCGGGTCACGCGGTGGAGTCTCCCATGCGCGGCGCCGGGGCCGGCCGGGCGGTCGCCGCGGTCCGGGGGCCGGGGCGACCGCGCCGGAGTCCGCAGCGCTCCCCGTTCCCGTTCCCCTTCCCGTTCCCGCGGTCGTGCAGGGACGTCGCGCCCCTCCCGCGGCCAGGAGGCCCGCGAGGAGAGGCGCTCAGCGCCTGAAGGGTTGCGGGCTCAGAACGGCCAGAGCGTCCACCCGTCGTCCTGCCGGGGCGGCCACTCGCGCTGCGCGCCCCCCTCCCAGTGGGCCCAGTCGTAGGGCCCCGTGCGGTCGCCGGCCTCGGCCAGGGACTGGCTCGTCCGGCCGGCGCGCGTGCGCATGCGGTCGACCTCGTGGTCGTTCGGGTCGCCGCGGACGTCACGGAGCGTGAACATGCCGCCGATCGCGTGCTCGTGGCGCCAGGGCGGGTGCTGGGCCGGCGGGGCGCTCAGGCGGAACATGACCCGGCGGAGCGCCCACGCCGTGGTCCGGTAGGTCGTGTTCTCGGGGTCGACGTGCGTCAGGCCGAGCACGTGCCCGAGCTCGTGGACGACGTCCGTCGGCTCCGGGCTGAGGAAGCCCTGCCCCAGCCGCTCCGCCTTCACGAGGCAGCCCGAGAGGTACGAGGCCGGGGTGGTCGGGCGCGCGCCGATCGCCACGGCGCCGCGCGCCTCGAGGTAGGCGAGCTCGGGGACGACGTAGACGTTGACCGCGTTCGGGAGGTGCCGCCGGCGCTGGAGCTGCTGGTACTCCTCCGCGGCGGCCCGCTCGCCCCCGCGCACGTCGCGCAGCCGGCGGTGGATGTTCAGGTCCAGGTCGACGCCGAGCGGCCCGAAGTGGCGCACGCGGAGCACGATCCCCGCCTGGACGAAGTAGCGGTTGATCCGGTCGAAGGCCTGCTGGACCTGCCACCACACGCAGTTCTCGCCCCCGAACCGGACGTCGTGGACGGCCACGTCGAGCACGATCGGGCGGAACACGCGCACGAGGAGGTCGCCCACGCGCGGACCCGCGCGCGCGCCGAGCCGGACCTCGACCGTCGCGGTCGCCTCCCACCGGCCCTCCGGCACGGCGCCGGCGGTCGTCGTGAGGCGGACCTCGCCGCCCGCGCGGGGCTGGCTCCCGCTCACGCCGCACACGCGGGGCGCGCGGCTCACGACGTAGAGCGGCGCCGTGTCGAACAGGTTCGTGCGGGCGAGGCGCACGCGGACCTCGCGGCCGTCGCTCGCGGTCGTGCCGAGGATCGGCCCGGCGTGGTTCGCGCGCCGGCCGCGGTCGTCGAGCCACGGGTGGCGGTGCACGACCGGCATGTCGGCCGTCTCCGTCCGGGACTCGCCGCGGCCCGACGTGTAGGTGCGCGTCTCGCTCGCGCGCTCGGAGGGGGGCGCGAGGCGCGTCCAGCGCACGAGGGCGAGCCGCTGCTTGCGGAACACGTTGAGCACCCAGCCCGGCGGGTCGGCCGACGCGTCGCCGCGGCCCTCGCCCGGGCCGCCGTCGCGGAGCGCCACGACCTCGCCGGCCTCGCCCTGGTCGCGCTCGAACGCGGCGACGATCGCCTGGCGGTCGTAGTCGTCGAGCGTCGCGCGGATCGCCTGGGCGGCCGAGCTCCCGCGCGGGTCGAGGCGCGTCGTGATCCCGGTCGGCTGGAGCTCGTCCTCGCCCGACCGGCGCGGGTCGGCGTCGGCCTGGAACTGGAGGACCGCCTCCTCGAGCGCGAGGTCGGGCTCCTCGTCGCCGTCGCGGCCCGCGTCGTAGCCGAGGTGGTTCAGGCGGGCCCGGACGCCGGCCCAGGTCGAGGCGGCGGGGACGCCCCGCACGCCGCGCAGGACCCAGCGCGCCCACACCGTGTCGGGCGCGTCGGGGTCGACGAGCTCGACCACGGCCCGGTCGCCCCGCCCGAGCGGGATCGTCGCGGCGCCCTGGTCGTCCGTGCGGAGGAGCCCGTCGACGCCCGCCACCCGGAGCGCGAGCCCGGCGAGCCCGAGCCCGCTCCGCGCGCCGGGGCCCGACTGGAGCACGAGCACGACGGAGCGCCCGTCGACCCGGAGGGTCGAGCGCCCCGCGCGCGCGACGGTCGAGGTCCCGTTGCCCACGTCAGCTCCCGTGCCGCGCCACGAGGCGGGCGCGCGTGGCCTCGTCGAGCTCGCCCGTGCAGGCGAGCCCCTCGCGGCGCTGGAAGGCCTCGAGCGCGGCGCGCGTGAGCGGGCCGGCGTCGCCGTCCTCCTTCCCCGCGCCGAGGCCGAGGTTGTTGAGCCGGCGCTGCGCCCCGAGCACGTCGTCGGCCAGGTCGTCGAACCGGAGGTGGAGCCGCCGCGCGTCCGCGGCGCCCGGGCGCAGGACGAGCCAGCCCTCGCGGGCGCCCGCGGGCAGCGCCGCGCGCAGGACGCCGTCGTCGCCGGCCGCCCCCTCGAGCGCGTCGTCGCCGAGCTCGAGGCGCCAGGCGACGCCGGCGAGCGGGCGGCCGTCCTCCTCGAGCGCGAGCTCGAGCCCGCCCGCGACCCGCACGCGCACGCGGCGCGCGGTCGAGCACGTGAACACGGGCGGGCCGCCGTCCGGCGGGTCCTCGCGCGCCTCGGGCGGCGGGTCGAGCTCGACGAGCGCGGCCGGCGCGAGGCCCGGGAGCGCGAGCCGGAACGACCCCTCCGCGGGCGCGCGCACCTTCGCGTAGCCGAGGTCGTCGGTCTCGCCCTCGTGCGCCGCGCCGTCGGCGAGCGTGATCCGCCAGGCCACGCCGGGCAGCGGGTCGTCCGTCGCCGCGTCGACGACGAGGACCTTGGCGGCCGGCGCGCGGGCGACCCGGAAGTTCCGCGTCGCCGCGAACTCGACCGTCCAGGCCTCCTTCGTGACGCCGCAGGCGGGGCAGACCTCCGTGTCGGGGATCGTCCGCTCGCAGTGCTCCCAGGGCATGACCCGCGCCCTCCGCGCGCGGGTGAGGATAGCGCGCGGCGCCGCTCCGCGCGCGGCTACTTCCCCGACATGAGCCGCTCGGCGAGCTGCGCCGGCAGCCCGGCCGCGCGGATCCGGTCCATGGTCTGCTGCACGTCGTAGGCGACCCGGCGCCAGGTGACCCGGTCGTCGTCGACGAGGACCCAGCACGAGCGCGGGTCGCGGTCGCGGGGCTGGCCGACGGAGCCCACGTTCACGATCGCCTGGTCCGCGTCGAGCTTGTACTCGTTGCCGAGCGCGCCCGCGCGCCGGACCTTGCGGTCGGGCGTGATCACGCAGGGCAGGTGCGTGTGCCCGACGAACAGGAGCCGCTCGAACTCCTCGAACACGTCGTCGTACTTGGGCGACGAGAGGTCGTCGCTCGGCATGAGGTAGTCCTGCGTCGGGTCCGTGGGGGAGCCGTGCACGAACAGGTCGGGGCCGCGCTGGTGCATGAGCTCGAGGTCGGCCAGGAAGGCCCACAGCTCGTCCATGTCGGGGTCGTCGCGGGGGAGCTGCGCGCGCGTCCAGTCGATCGCGGCCTTGGCCGCGGCCGAGAAGTTGAACGGCTCGCTCATGAGCGCCTCGTCGTGGTTGCCGAGCAGCGTGAGCTTCACCTTCGCGCGCACGAGCCGCAGGCACGGGACCGGGTCGGGGCCGTAGCCCACGACGTCGCCCAGGCACAGGACCTCGTCGACGCCGCAGCTCGCGATGTCCGCGAACACGGCCTCGAGCGCGGCCAGGTTGCTGTGGAGGTCGGAGATCACCGCGTACATGCGCTCTGCCTCCGCCCTGCGGCCCGCGCGCCAGGATAGCCCGCGGGTCCGACACGGGCCTGTGGGTGGCGGGCCGTATCCTGCTCGCCGGCCGCGGGGTGCGCGGGGAGCGCGCACCCGGGGTGCAGGGACGCCCGCGGCGCCCGTGCGCGCGCGGGGCGGGGGGGACGACGCGTGGGCGAGGCGGCGGAGGCGGGGCGGCCGCTCGTGGTCGGCAAGACGAAGGTCGAGCCGGGCCAGCGCGTCACGATCGACCTCCCGATCGCGCGCCTCTACACGCACACCGAGCTGACCATGCCGGTGCAGGTCGTGCGGGGGGCGCGCGACGGCCCGCGCCTGTTCGTGACCGCGGGCGTGCACGGCGACGAGCTCAACGGCGTCGAGGTCGTGCGGCGGCTCCTGCGCCACCCGGGGCTCGAGCAGCTCGCGGGCGCGCTGATCGCGGTCCCCATGGTGAACGTGTTCGGGTTCATCAACCACTCGCGCTACCTGCCCGACCGGCGCGACCTGAACCGCTCGTTCCCGGGGACCGAGGGCGGGTCGCTCACGGGGCAGCTCGCGCGGCTCGTGACCCAGGAGGTGGCCGCCCCGGCGACGCACGGGATCGACCTCCACACGGGGAGCCAGCACCGGAGCAACCTCCCGCAGGTGCGCGCGAAGCTCGACGACCCGGAGACGCTGCGGCTCGCGAAGGCGTTCGGGGCGCCCGTGATCGTCGACGCGAACGTGCGCGACGGCTCGCTCCGGCAGGCGGTGACGGAGCGCAAGAAGCCCATGCTCCTCTACGAGGCGGGCGAGGCGCTCCGCTTCGACGACGTCGCGATCCGCGCGGGCGTGCGCGGCGTGCTGAACGTCATGCGCGCGCTCGGCATGCTCCCGCCCGAGGCCGCGGCCGCCGACGTCCCCGAGCAGCCGGCGCCCGTGATCGCGCGCGCGACGCTGTGGAGCCGCGCGCCGGCGAGCGGGATCCTGCGCGACCCCGTCCCGCTCGGCGCGCGCGTGCGGCGCCGCGACGTGCTGGCCACGGTGGGCGACCTGCTCGGCGAGGTCGAGGTCCCCGTGCTCTCGCCCGCGAGCGGGATCGTGATCGGGCGGCTCAACCTGCCGCTCGTCCACAAGGGCGACGCGCTGTTCCACGTCGCGCGGTTCGCGCGCAACACGTCGGCCTTCGACACGCTCGAGGCGTTCCAGGCCGTCATGGAGTCCGACGACGCGCTCGAGCCGGTCGGGGCGGGCGCCTCCGCAGCGCCGGCCGCGTCGACCGCGCCGGAGGCCCCGGCCGAGGCTCCGGGCCCGCCGGGCCCCGCGCCCGCGCAGCCCGTGGCGCGCGCGGCCGA
>JANJTH010000798.1 GCA_024711205.1 Planctomycetota bacterium
GATCTGCCGGCGGCGCCGGCTCCGGGCGGCCTGCGGCGGCCTCGCCGCCGTCGCGGCGCTCGGCCTGGGCGAGCTCGCGCTGCGCGCCCGGCAGCTCGCGCGGGTCGAGGCGCGGGACCGCGACGGCTGGCATCGCTTCGACGCGCGGCTCGGCTGGCGGCCCGAGCCGGGCTGGACCGGCGAGGGCACGCTGCCCGTGGCCGACCCGGCGGCCCCGCCCGTGCGGTTCGCGGTCCGCACGGACGCGCGCGGCTGGCGCCACGACGCGGCGCCGGCGCCGGCGCCGGCGCCCGGCACGCTCCGGGTCGCCTTCGTCGGCGACTCGTTCACGTTCGGCTACGGCTGCGCGGTCGAGGACGGCGTGTGCGCCCGGCTCGAGCGGGCGCTCGCGGGGCCGGCGCGCGCCGCCGGCTGGTCGGCCGTCGAGGTCCTCAACCTGGGCGTGTGCGGGTTCGGCGTCGATCAGATGCGCCTCCTCGTCGAGGACGACGCGCTGCCGCTCCGCCCGCACCTCGTGCTCGTGGGCGTGATCGACCAGAACTTCCGCCGCGCGCTGCGCGCCATCTCGAACACGGGCCACGCCAAGCCGCGCTACACGCTCGCGGGCGACGGCGGGCCCGACGGGCTCCGGCTGTGGGGCGTGCCCGTCCCGCCGCCGCCCGCGCCGGGCGCCTGGCGCTGGAAGGACCACCCGCCCGGCGGCGGGAGCTTCCTCCTCTGGCAGGCGGGCGAGCTCGTCGAGCGCGCCCGCGTCGCGGCCGCGGGCGGGTCCGAGGGGGCGCGCCTGCGCTGGCGGCTCGGCCGCGCGCTCCTCCTCGACGCCCGGCGCGTCGCGGCGGAGCGGGGGGTCCCCCTCGCGGTCGTCCTCCACCCGATCCGCGGCGAGCGCGCGGCCACCGACCCCTACCGCCCGCTCCTCGGGGCGCTCGAGCCGGACGTCCCGCTCCTCGACGCCGTCCCGGCGGCCGAGGTCGACGACCGCGAGGCCCTGTTCTTCGACGACGGCCACCCCTCGCCCGCCGGCGCCGCGCGCACCGCCGAGGCCGTGGCGGCGGCCCTCGTCGACCGCGGGCTCTTGCCCCGCCCCGGCCCCTGACCCGGCCCGAGCGCGGAGCGGACCGGACCCGGTCGACGCGCGAGGCTGGGCTCGGCGGACCGACGGAAGGCAGGTCGGCCGAGCACGGCCCGAGCGCGGAGCGGGTTCGACCCGTCCGGCCCGGGGACCGGTCACCCCGCTGCGCTTGACGAGCCCCGGCGCGGTCCATAGAGTGCCACCCCACGGACGAGTAGCTCAGTTGGTAGAGCATGCGACTGAAAATCGCAGAGTCGGCGGTTCAAGTCCGCCCTCGTCCATGAGCGCGCAGGAGCCCCGGTGACCCCGGGGCTCCTTCGCTTCCGGAGCGCCGCCATGCGTCCTGAAACGTTCCGTGGGCGCAGGCTCGCCTGGCTCGTGCTCGTCCCGTTCGCCACCTACTCGACCTGGGTCACCTACGACCAGGGCTTCTCCGCCTTCTTCACGCAGCCATGGACGCACCCGACCTGGACGCAGGAGTTCCTCGACCTGCTGATTGCGCTCGCCCTCGTGTCCGTGTGGCTCCACGGCGACGCGCGCCGGCGCGGGCGCTCGCCCTGGCCCTGGCTCCTCGCGACGCCCCTGCTCGGGAGCCTCGCCCCGCTCACCTACCTCGCGCTGCGGCCGGACGATCCCCCGCCCGCGGCCGAGGCGCCTTGACCCGGTTGCGCCGGGGCCCCCCTCGGGCAGACTGAGGCCCGTCGGCGCGGGGCGCCGGCGCGAGGGGGACCGCATGGGCACGGGGCGCAGGCTGGCCGCCGCGACGCTGGTCGCGGGGCTGTCGTTCGGGCTCGCGGGGACCTGGTCCCCGGCCGTCGGGCAGGAGGAGCCGGCCAGGCCGAAGCTCGTCGACTGGGCGCCCCAGTGGCGGCGCGGCGCCTGGTGGACGGTGCGGCTCTACCAGCGCGACCAGCGCGAGCGGATCGCGTCCCCGAACCCGGCCGAGGGCGGCATGCCCATGCCCCAGGACCCGGCGCGCGACGCGCTCCCGGGCTACCCGCCGCTGCGCGACGGGGTGCCCGTGGGCTGGAAGCGCGGGAACGTGTTCCGGTTCGAGGTCGAGCGGCGCGAGCTCGTGCGCTGGGACGACGAGGAGGGCGTCCCCCCCGAGCCGTTCCTCGTCGTCGCCGTCCGCACGACCGAGGGCTCGCCCGCGCGGACGGCCGAGCTGTGGATCGCGCAGGAGGACCTCACGCTCGGCCGCGTCGTGCTCGAGCCGAAGACGCCCCGGCAGCGCGTGATCGACACGGCGGGGACCGTGCAGCTCGAGCCGGCGGCGCTCCAGGGGCTCGGGTTCCCGCTCGTGTGGCCGGACTTCCGCGCCGACCGCGACGAGCGCAAGGACATCGTCGTCGAGGGCGTCGGGCGCTTCGAGCAGAAGGTGCGGATCGTCAACGCGGGGACCCCGACCGAGGAGGCGCACGTCCAGCTCGCGGAGCTCGCGAAGGACCCGGACGACCCGCCGCTCCGCCGCGCGCGGATCGCCTGGCGCAAGGGCCAGCCGTTCTGGAGCCGCCTCGTGACGCCCGAGTACCTGGGCGAGCTGCTCGAGGTCGGCAAGTAGCCGCGGCCGGCGCGCGGCCGCGGGGCCGCTACCGGAACAGGAGCGGGAAGGTCACGCGCGTCGCGCCGCGCGCGCGCGGGAAGCGGGCGGCCGCGAGCCGCCGCCGCACGAGCCGCCGGACCGGGGCCTCCTCGCCGGGGGCCTCGAGGTGGACGAGCGTGTCGGCGAGCAGGCGGACGCGCGCGACGGCGCCGTCGCGGCCCACGTCGAGGCGGAGCGCGAGCGTCCCGTGCAGCGCGCCCGCCTGCGCGAGCGCGGCCGCGACGTCGGCCGTCGCCTCGTCGAGGGGCCCGGCGAGGGCCCGGGCCGAGAGCGCCCCCTCGGCGAACGGGCGCGGCTCGGTGAACCAACCGTGGACGACGAGGCGAGCCTCGCGGGGGTCGCGCGTCCCCTCGACCTCGGTGACGCCGTGCGGGAGGCGCGGGTCGAACACGACGAGGCGGTCGAAGCGGCTCGGGATCCGCTCGACGAAGCTCGCGCGCTCGCGGTCCTGCCGCCCGTCGAAGCCCTGCCAGTAGGCGAGCGTCTCGGGCCGGAGGAGGAGCGTCTCGCCACCGCGGAAGCGCGGCGCGCCGCGCGGGGTGAGCCCCCACACGAACGCCCACGGCCCGTGCGGCACGTCGGCGTGGAGCTCCTGCCGGCAGCCCTCGACGTAGTAGGAGAGCCAGGGCGGCGACACGTCCCAGCAGCCGAGCGTGCGCCGGCCCCAGGCCACGAGGTGGCGGTGGAAGGCGCGGTACTTGGCCGCCGGGAAGTACAGCCAGGCCGGCGTGCGGACGAGGGTGTACTGGTCGGGGACGTGCCAGTAGTCCCAGGCGAAGCGGTCGCCCCGGGTCGAGCGCGGGTCGGCGAACCGCTCGTCGAACACGGCGCGGAGCCCGGGCGCGTGCGCGGGCGCGAAGCGGTCGACGACGAGGCGGAAGCGCGACATGCGGACCGCGACGGTAGCCGGGAGGCCAGGGGGAGGGAAGGAGGAGGAGGAAGAGGGGGAGGGGGAAGAGGAAGAAGGAGGGCAAGGGCAAGGGAAGAAGGGTGGCGGGGTCGTACGACCGCGGGAACGGGAACGGGAACGGGAACGGGAAGAGCTCCGCTGGGGGGCGGCGCGAACCCGGGAACGGGAAGGGCTCCGCCGGGGGCGGCGCGGGTTGCGCGGGAGCGGGGGTGCGGTGAAATCGGGGGCCACGGCGTGGACGCGCGCCGTCCTCGCAGGCGCCCCATGTCGACCGACCCCGCCGCTGCGCCCGCCTCGTCGACCCGCGCGCGCTGGGCGGCGCTCGCGGTCGTCGTGCTCGCGGGCAACCTCGTCGTCGCCTCGTGGCGGGCCCACGGACAGGCGCCGGTGTGGGTGGTCCACGCGGGGCCCGAGGCGCGGTCGGTGGCCGTGGACGGCGAGGAGGGGGGCGCGTGCGCGCCGGGGGCGACGTGCCTGCGCGTGCGCGAGGGGGCGCGGACCCTGCGCTGGACGGACGCGGGCGGCCGGGCCCGGGCGCTCGAGGTGTCGCTCCTGCGCGGGCCGCTCGAGCGCCTGCTCGACGACGGGCCCGTCGTCGTCGTGGACCTCGACGCGGCGGGGGACGAGGGGCCGGGGGCGGGGCCGCCCGCGGGCAACGCGCTCCTCGTCGAGGAGGCGAGCTACGGGGACGCCCGGCCGCCGCGCCCGCCCGAGCTCCACTTCGGGCAGGCGCGCTACGACCTGCCCGCGCTCGACGACGCGTTCGCGCCGTTCCCCGAGCAGGCGACGGGCGGGCGCGAGGGCGCGCTGCGGCGGCGCGTCGTGGCGCTGACCGGGACGCCCGCGCGCGTGCTCGAGCGGCTGCCCGCGGAGCTGCCGACGGCGCGGGCGCTCGACTACGCCGAGCACCACCTCGCGCGCGCGGCGCGGGGCGCGCGCGGGCCCGAG
>JANJTH010000488.1 GCA_024711205.1 Planctomycetota bacterium
GCAGCTCTGCTCGCGCAGCTCGCTGGCGCTGCTCAAGGCCGGCCGGCGCACGAGCTACCTCGTCGCCATGCTGCCGCGGCGCGCGCAGCTCGTGCGCGCGACCGTGAGCGGCGAGTGGGACCCGCGGCGGCGGTTCTTCGAGACGTGGGCCCTCATGGTCGAGAGCGGGATCAGCCTCGACGAGGCGCTGGGCGAGCTCCGCCACGACTTCCGGCGCGGCCCGCTCGGCGAGGTGGCCGAGGGGCTGCGCGAGGCCGCGCTCGCGGGCAAGAGCCTGTCGGACGGCGCGGCGCGCTTCCCCGAGGTGTTCGACGTCGTGAGCCGCGACCTGCTCCTCTACGGGGAGCACCGCGACCTGGCGACCGCGCTCCGGGCGATCACCGAGCTGGTCTGACGGAGTCCAGAGGGAGGCCCTGCGGGCCTCCCTCGGGACTCCGCTGGGGAGTGGGGGCGTGCGGGTGCCTCGAAGGCGTGAGGCCCTTGAGGGGTGGAGGGTCGAGCGGCGGCGGGGCCTGCGGGTAGCGGGCGCCTGGGTCCTCGCGCTCGCGCTGGGGCTGCCGGGGGCGGCGCGCGCGCAGGAGGCGGAGAGCCCGCGCGCCGCGGGGGACGCCTTGCGGGCCGAGCTCGGGCGGGCCGCGCCGCGGCAGGAGCTGGTGGGGCAGCGGCGGCTGCCGGTCCTGCTCGGCGGCGTGCGCGCGGGGTCGCTCGTGCTCCGGACCCAGGTGGTCGAGCGCGACGGGGCGCCGATCTACCGGCTCGACGACCGGCTCGAGGTCGAGCTCCCGGGCGCGGGGCTGTCGCGCCTGCTCGTCCGGGCGGACCTGCGCGCGGACCTGTCGGCGCTCGAGGTCGTGGTCGAGACCGAGGAGCCGCGCGGCCCCGGGCGCGTCTCGCGCCAGCGCGTCGAGCTGCGCCGCGAGCCGGCCGGCGTCCCCGCCGCGGGCGGACCAGGGGGCGGCGGCTCGGGCGCGGGCGGGCGCTGGGTGCGCCGCGTGGCCCGGGGCGACGCGGCCCCGCGCGACGAGCCGCTCGACGAGGGCGTGCCGCTCGACGCGCTCGTGCTCACGCCGCCGCTCGGCGCGGGCGAGCGCCTCGCCCGCCTCGTCCCCGAGGCGGTCGGGCGCCGCCTCTCCGTGCGCGGCCTCGACCTCGAGACCGGCCAGGGCGCGACGTGGCGCCTGTCGGTCGAGGGCGTCCGCGAGGTCTCGCTCGACGGCGCCCCGCGCCGCGCGCTCGCCCTCGTCCGCCAGGAGGGCGCGGCCTCGCTCGCCGTGCTCCGGGACGCCGCCGCGGGCGGCCCGCCCCTGCGGCTCGCCCTCGCCGAGGTCGAGGGCGACGCGCGCCTGCTCGCGCACGACCCGGCGCTCGCCTGGCTCGAGCCCACCGGCGCCGCCACCGACGGCCCGGTCCCGGCGTTCGTGGCCTGGCTCCGCGCGCTCGCCGCGGGCGACCGCGACGCGATCGCCCGCGGCCTCGACCCCGCGGCGCTCCACGCCGCCGCGGGCGGGCCGGACACCGGCGTCCCGCTCGCGGACTTCGAGGCCGCGCTCCTGCGCCGCCTCGGCCGCTCGGGCTGGCTCGCGGAGCGCGCGCTCCTGCTCGCCGCCGTCGGCGCGACGCCCGTCGACTTCGAGGCCCGGCCGCGCCCCGACGGGACCGTCGAGGTCCGCGCCCGCGGCGCCAGCCCCGCCGTCGTCCTCGCCCCCCGCGAGGGCGGCCGCTGGGTCCTCGTCGCCGTCCTGGACTGACCTCCGCGCGCGGGCGCAGGAGAGCGCCCCTGGCTCCTCGCCTCTTCGGCGCCTCCCCCCACGCCGGGCCAGGGACCCTGACGAGGCGCCCGCGCGCCCCCGCTTCCTCCGAACCTTCCGCGAGGGTCCGCCGCCTGGGTCGCTCGCGCGCCCGGCCCCCTCCCGCGGGGCAGGGACCCTCACGAGGCACCCGGGCGCCCCGTTCCCCACGAGGTTTCCGCGGGGATCTGCGGCGAGGAGCCCCCGCCCACGCCTCCCCCACCCGCGCCGATTCCCTCGGAGACCTAATGCATCTCGAGCGAGTCGATCACCTCCTCCGTCGCGCCCCAGCCCGGCGCGTCCTTGGCCGGGGAGAAGAGCACGAACTCGTCGCTCGCGGCGCGGAGCACGGCCGAGTCGCGGCCCTGGATCGGCGCGCCGTCGAACCCGCGCGGGAGCAGCCAGAACGGCTGGCGGGCGAGGCCGTCCTCGAACACGAGCGCGACGCCGCGGTCGCCCTGGAGCCGGCTCCAGCCCGAGGGGGCCTCGATCTGGGCCTCGACGGCGGCGAGGCGCCACGGCGGCGGCAGCCGCTCCTGCAGGCGCTCGCGCCAGCGGTCGACGGGGACCGGGCGCCCCTCGGGCGCGTCCGCGACGGCCTTCGGGGCGGGGCGCGACGCGGCCCGCTCGCGGTAGGACGGCGGCGCCGGCGGAGGGCCGCTCGAGCAGCCCGCGAGGAGGAGCGACAGGGCGCCCCCGAGGGCCGGGGTCGTCAGCACGGACAGGGCAAGGCGGGCGCGCACGGGGACCTCCTCGTCGGGGCGGGCCCCGTCGTTGACACGAGGGGGCGTTCGTCTAGGCTCTGCCCCTCGTTATCGGCGCGCGGGGGGCGGCTTCCGGAGCGCCGCCGGCGCGCGGGGCGCCGGGGCTCGGGGTCGCCGGGGCGAGGGGCGCGAGGGAGTGGCCGTGTCGAGAGCCTGGCCCCTGCTGCTCGCCGCGAGCCTGCTCGCCGCGTGCTCGACGACCCCGCCCTGGCGGCCGGGGATCGCGCTCGAGGACGAGCGCGCCCAGCGCGGGCACCCGCGCGACCCCGCGGCCGTCGAGGTCTTCTTCAAGCCCGAGATCGGCGTGGGCGACGAGGTCGACCACGAGCGCCTGTTCATGTGCGGCTCGACGACCGTGCTCCGGCGCGCCTTCGCGCTCGCGGCCCCGGGGACCCCCGCGCCGCCCGACCGCGACTGGGAGGTCGTCGGCACGATCACGACCGAGGAGTTCCCCCGCGACGAGCGGACGTCCGTCCTCGAGGGCGACACGACCTTCAAGGTGTTCGGGATCGGGACCGAGCCCTGGGAGCTGTTCGAGGTCGGGCTCGACCCGCGCTTCCGCGAGCCGGCCCTGCGCCGCCTGCGCGCCTACGCGGCGCACGCCGGCGCCGACGCCGTGATCGACGCCTACGCGACCGGGGAGGCCGAGCACCACATGTGGATCGGCTCGTCGCTCGGGTTCGACGCGCAGACGCCTCACTCGCCGCTCTACACGAACGCGCGCCTGATCCAGCTCCGGCTCCGCGACGTGCGCCTGCACGGGACGGCGATCCGCTATGTGGACTGAGCGCGCGCGGCGCGGCGCGACGGGCGCGCTCGCGGGCCTGCTCGCCGTCGGGCTCCAGGGCTGCCTCTCGTTCTGCGACGGCAAGCCCGAGCTCGAGGCCGCGCGCCAGGGCGAGCCGTGGGCGCTCCACGAGGTCGGCGAGACGGGCGACGGCCCCGTCCCGTCGAGCGCGAGCCTCGAGGACGCGAGCCTCAAGGACGCCTACGCCGCGCTCGCGCCGTCGCTCGCCTCGAGCGACCCGCACCGCAAGCTGCTCGCGCTCGAGGGGATCCGCCGGCTGACCGTCCGGGGCCGCGACGTGTTCCGGCGCCACCGCGACCTCGTCGAGCCGCTGCTCCAGGACCCGGACCCCGAGGTCCGCTGGCGCGCGGCCTGGACGTTCGGCCGGGCCGGGATCACGTCGTCCGGGCTCCGCGCCGCGGTCGGCGACGCGGACCCGCTCGTGGCCGAGCGCGCGATCTGGGCCCTCGGAGAGGCCGCCGACAAGACCGCCGCCCCCGAGCTCGTGGCCGCGCTCGACCGCGACGGCGACGTCGGGGCCGCGGCGGCGCGCGCCCTCGGGGCCCTGACGGGCCTCGGCTACGGCGGCGATCGCGCCGCCTGGCGCGCCTGGTGGGCCAGGTCCCTCGGCGGGGCGCCCCCGCCGCACGACGAGCCGCCGCCGCCACCCGACGCTCCCCCCCCGGGGAGCGCCCCCCGGGACGAAGCGTCTCCCGGCGACGCGCCGCCGTCGGACGCGCCTCCGTCGGACGCACCGCCGTCGGACGCGCCGCCGTCGGACGCGCCGCATTGACCGGCGTCGAGGCTTCCTTGTCCCGCCCCCCCTCCGGTGCTAGGGTTGGCGCTCACGGCGTAGGTGCGGCTCCATGGCGATGAAGGACTGCTTCGGCCACGGCATGCAGTGGTGGGTTCCCGTCAAGCAGGGGCTCACGAACCCCGACAAGCAGCGGGAGTGCTACGCCTGCGAGGACTTCGACATGTGCGTCAAGGCGCACACGGTCCACAGCTACCGGCACCTGACGGAGATCATCCTCCACCAGGTCCAGTCGAAGCCAGGGCTCCCGCCGCCTCCGAAGCGCAAGCCCTGACGAGCGCGCCGCGGCCCTGCGCCGCGCGGCGAGGGCCGGGCGCTCACCGCAGCGCCGCCGAGACGGCCGCTCGCGCGGCCTCGGCGTCGATCGGTCCGTGGCCTGCGGCCAGCCCGACGAGCGCCCCGCAGGTCCGCCCGGGCCAGGGTCGCGCGAGCAGGTCCCCCAGGCGCGCGGCGTCCGTCGTGCCTGTGAGCGCGCGGAGGACGGCCTCGAGCGCGACGAGCCCGGGGCTCGGGCGGCGCGCCCACAGGACCTCGAGGTCGGCGAGGCAGGCGTCGGCCACGCGGCGCCCCGCGGCCCGGTCGAGCCGGTCGCTCGGCCCGCGGACCTCCGCCGCGAGCGTCGCGAGCAGCCGGGCGAGGCGCGCGTCGGCGTCGCGCGGGCCGCCGAGCGCGCGGCCCACGTCCACCGCGGAGGGTCGAGGCCGCGCCAGCCAGCCGTCGAGGCGCTCGGGCTCGACGAGCACGGCCGCGGCCTCGTCCAGCCAGGCCTCGAGCGGGTCCACCGCGGGCCACGGGCCGCGCCCCGGGAGGTCGTGGACGGGGGTCGGGCGGCCCGCGGGCGTCCACGCGCGCGGCTCGGGGGCCGGGCCGGGGCCGAGCCGCC
>JANJTH010000500.1 GCA_024711205.1 Planctomycetota bacterium
GAGGACGCGCGCCGGGCGCTGGCGCCGCCGGCCGCGCCGCCGCCGCGCCGCGGGCTGCAGACGGTCGGGATCGCGCTCGGCGCGCTCGTCGGCCTGGCGGCGCTGGCCGCGGGCGGGGGCCTGCTCGGCCGGGCGCTCCGCCGCGGGCAGGCGCGCGCGCGGGCGGCGGACCTGCGGCGGGTCAGCCTCGCCCTCGCCGAGGGGATCGACGCCGAGGTGGCCGCGCTCCGCGCGCAGCTCCTCGAGGCGTCGCGGCCCGTCGCCGTCGCGGTCCCCGCGGCGCTCCGGGAGGGGGCGCCGCTCGGCGCCCCGCCGCGCACCTACGTGGGCGAGACGGCCCGGGCGCTCGAGCAGGCGCGCGGCCGGGTCGAGGAGCTGGCGCGCATGGCCCGGCAGCTCCGGGTCGCGGTGCGGCGGAGCGACGCCCTCGCGGCGGCCGCGGTCGACGCCGCGGGCGAGGTCGCGGCGCTGCGCGTGCTCGAGGCGGCGGGGGTCCGGCGCCTCCCGGTCGGCCCGATCCGCGCGGCCGCCCACCTGATCGAGCGCGTGGGGAAGGCCGCCCCCGGGTGCGCCGCGCAGCTCGAGCTCGCGGCGGGCGAGGTGGCCGCGGCGGAGGCCGAGGTCTCGCGCGCCCTCGAGGCCGGGCAGGGGCCGCAGCCGTTCGACGACGACCTGGCCGACGTGGTCGAGCGGGCGCGCGTCGCGGCGCTGGCCGCCCCGGCCGACCCCGTGCGCGCGAGCCTGCTCGCCGCCGAGGCGGGCGCCGCGCGCGAGCGCCTCACGGCCCGGGTCGAGCGCACGCTCGCGCTCGCGCAGGGGGTCCGCGACGCGCAGGCCCGCCTCGACGCGCTCGGCCTCCCGCCCCGGCAGCCGGACCCGGCCCGGGACCTCGAGCCGCTCGTCGCGTGGTGCCACCACGTGATCGACGACCTGGCGCAGGCCCTCGACGAGGGCGCCCGCGACGAGGCCATGCGGGACCTCGACCGGGTCCACGCGCTCGTGCGCGACGCGGAGCTCCTCGCGCGGGGGGCCGCGGGCGACGCGGGGCCCGAGCTGGCGCTCCTGCGCGAGGACCTCCACGCGGCGCGCGAGGCGCTGGACGCCATGCGGGCCGAGTTCCACCCCGCGGCCTGGGCGGACGTCGAGGTCGAGCTCCTGCGCGCGGCCGCCCGGATCGAGCTCGTCGACGAGCAGCTCCGCGAGCAGGGCCACGTGCCGCGCCTCCCTGCGCGGCTCCACGCCGTGCGGACGGCCTCGCTCCTCGCGACGACGCGGGTCCTCCAGCTCCGGGGCGAGCGCGAGCGCGCGAAGGCGCTCCTGGGCGCGCTCGAGGAGCGGCTGCGTGGCCTCGCGGCCTGGGCCGAGCGCGACCCGGGCCTGCTCGCCCCCGCCTCCCGCACGCTCCTGGTCGAGCTCGAGCGGGACCTGGCGCGGGCCGCGGCGGCGGCGCAGGGGCCGCCCGCGGCGGTCCGCTGGGGCGCGCTCCTGCTCGACCTCGGCGCACTCGACGCGCGGCTCGAGCACCTGCGCGCGCGCGCGGGCCGCGACGCGCGCCTGGCGCGGCGGCTGCAGGTGCTCCGGGACGGCCTGGGCAAGGGGCTGCGCGACGCGGAGGACATCGCCCGGCGCTTCCGGCCCGACGCGCGGGCCGTGCAGGGGCGCATCGGGGCGGCGCGCCGCGCGCACGGCGCGCCAGCCGACGAGGACCGCTGGGCGCTCCTCCTCCGCCTCGAGCGCGGGCACAGGGCCTGCCGGGACGCGCGCGAGCTGGCCGCCCCGCGCGTGGGGCGGCTCGGGCTCGCGCCGGGCGACGCGGGGGACGCGGCCTACCTCGTGCTCCTCGCGGCGCAGGCGGTCGAGCGCCTCCAGCGCCCGTGGGCGACCGGCCTCACGGCCGAGCCCCTGGAGGCGCGGGAGCGGCTGCGCGTGCTCGAGCGCGCGGCCGCGGCCCTCGCCGTCGGCGAGGGCGAGCTCGGGGCCGTGCTCGACGAGGCCGAGGCGCTGATCGCGGCGGCCGAGGAGGCCGAGGCCGCCGCGGTCGTGCGGGAGCGCGCGGCCGTGGTCGCGCGCGAGGAGGCGGAGCTCGAGGCGGCCGTGGCCGAGCGGAGCGCGCGCAGCGCGCTCGACCGGCGGATCCGCCGCGCGGAGCTCCAGCGCCGCGCCCGCTACGAGCTGCTCGTGCTCGGGCAGGAGGTCGAGGGGCTCGTCGAGGCCGAGGACATCGACGCGGGCGATCCGGACGACGAGATCGACGCGCTCGACGAGGTGACCGAGGTCCCGGAGCCCTCGAGCGAGGTCCCGCCCCTGGCGGACGCCCCCGAGGCCCCGCCGGAGGGTGCCCCGGCCCCCGCGGAGGCGGGCCCCGCGGAGGTGGGCCTCGCGGTGGCCGACCCGGCGCAGGCAGCCGACGCGGGGGCGGCGCAGGCAGCCGACGCGGCGGTCGGCGAGGACGCTCCGGCCCACGTCGGGCTCGGGGACCTCGACGGCGCGGCCGAGTCGGACGAGGCGCCGGCGCTCGCGGCCCCGACCTCCGGCAACGCGCCCGCGCCCGGGGGCGAGGCCCCCGCCGCCGGCGACGGACCGGCGGAGGAGGCCAGCGCGGCGAGCCGGCACGCGGGCGACGCCCCGGCCGAGGCCGTCGCCTCGACGAGCGGACCGGCGGAGGTGGCCCCGGCGGAGGACGCCCCGGCGCACGGGGCGGACGCCGTCGAGGGCCCGGCCTGAAGGCCCGGCCGGAGACGCCGCCTCGCCTCCGCTCGCCCGCGTCGCCGCCCGCGTCGTTGGTCGCAAGCCCGCGGAGCGGGGTGCGGAGTCACGGTCCCTGCAGGAATGCTCGACTTGCTCCCGCCTCGCGAGCGACGACGCCTGCTTCGCGGAGGACTTCGGCGGGCTCTCCGGCCGGGCCTCTAGCCCTCGACGTCGGACGCCCCCGGGGCCCTCCGCCGCGACCGCTGGCGCGAGCGTCCGGAGAGGCTGGCCGCGTGGACCCGAGGCCTCGAGCGCGCGGCCGGGTCCCGTGCCTTCGCGGGTCGCCGGGTCCGGCTCGACGGGCCGGGACGTCGCGCTCGCGCGCGCCGGCCAGGGGGGGCCAGCGAAGCGAGGCCCTCGCGCGGCCGCGGGAGGCCCCCCGCGCGCCTGCCGCTGGAGCGCCCTCGGGCCTCGACTACCGGGTCAGGTGCGCGGCGAGGCAGGCCAGGCCGACGAGCGTGAACACGGCGCCGCCCACGAGGAAGCTGCCCGGGCTCGCGCCCCGGGCCTCGCCCTTCGCGCGCTTCTTTTTCCCCGCCCCGCGGCGCAGGGCGACGCCCAGGGCGATCGAGGGGAGCCCCAGGCTCAGGCACAGGATCGCGACCCCCAGCATTCCGCTCAGCCTCCGCCGCCGCGCTCGGCGGTCACCTCCATGAGGACCGGGACGAACCGCTCCATGGCCGGGCGCAGGGCCTCGCCCATGACGAGCACGAGCACCTCGCTCACGAGGCGCGCGGGGTCGCTCACCTCGAGCGACCGCCCGCCGCCGCGCTTCGCCAGCTCCGGGAAGTGGCGGACCGGCGAGGGCGTCGTCGAGATCATGTGCGTCGTGACGCCGAGGCGCTCGTGGAGCGCGCCGAGGAGCTCGAGCGTGCGCGGCAGGTCCGGGTCGTGGAGCGGCGCGTCGCCGAGCACGAGGACCGCCTTCACGGAGCGCTTGCGCCAGCCGAACTCCGGCTTCGCGGCCCAGTCGAGCGCCTTGTCGATCCCCTCCTCGAAGTCGCCGCCGCCCGACGCCACGACCTTCTGGAGGACGCCGGCGAGCCGGGCGCCCCTGGGGTGGAGCGGCTCGCGCGCGCGCACGCCGTCGTCGTAGGTCACGAGGCCGAACCGGCAGTCGGGCACGACGAGGCCCACGATCTCGGTGAGCAGGTCGACGCGCGCCTTGCAGGCGTCGATCACCGCGCCCATGGACCCGGTCTGGTCGAGCAGGATCGCGACGTCGAGCCCGCGCTCGTTGAGCTCGCGGATCTCGGACGTCACGGGCGGGATCCGCGCGCGCACGGTCGAACCCGAGGCGACGGCCGCCGCGCGGGCCTCGGCCACGAGGGCGGCGTCGTGCGCGGCCTCGTCGAACGGGAACGGCGGCGGCTCGAGGGGCAGCGCGGCCGCGTCCTTCTCGGCCCAGCGCTTCCACTTGCTGGCCTTCGGGCCCAGGTCCTCGCCCGCGAGGCGCGTGAGCAGCTCCCGCGCGACGCGCCGCGCGAACGGCGTCTTGCCCTCGAGCGGGCCGAGCAGCGCCTGCGCGAGCGGCTGCCCGCCGCCCCGTCGCAGGTCCTCGGCCCCGTAGCGCGCGAGGCCGTGGGCCGCGATCGCCTGCACGACCGGCCGCTTGTCGGCGAGCGTCCGCCCGAGCGGCGCCACGGCCCGCCGGTCCTCGAGCTCCGCGAGCTCGACGAGGAGGATCCCGGCCTGGACCCAGGCCTTCTCGTCGGCGAGCGCGTCCGCGAGCTCGCGCTCGAGCGCCACGACGCGCCGCCCGCGCTCGGCGAAGTCCCGCGCCCGGGCGAGCCCGGCCGCGATCCGCTCGCGCTCCTTCGCGCGCGCCGGGTCCTCGGGGGCCCCCCCGGCCGGCGGGGCGCCCGCGGCGCCGGGCCCCGCGGGGCCGGCGTCCCCGCGGGGCGCGCCCGCGACCCCGCACGCCGCCGCGCACGCGAGCGCGAGGGTCCGACCCGCGGCCCGCCCCCGGAGGCGTCCCGCGGTCCGTGGTGTCGGTCGCATGGCTCCCTCCAGCCGGACCCTACCCGCCTGCGCCGGTCCCCGCAACGCGGGGCCACGGCGCCGCCCCCCCGCGCGGCGGCGCCCGTGGGCCGGGCCCGGCGCCGCGGGTAGCATGCCCGGCTCGCGAGGGAGCGTCATGCCAGCCGTCCACGACTCGATCCTGTCCTGCGTCGGGAAGACGCCCGTCGTCCGCCTGGCGCGGATCGCGCGCCACCTGCCCCACGTGGAGCTGCTCGCGAAGTGCGAGTTCATGAACCCGGGCGGCTCGGTCAAGGACCGGATCGGCGTGCGCATGCTGCTCGACGCCGAGAAGGCCGGGCGGATCAAGCCGGGCGACACCCTGATCGAGCCGACCTCGGGCAACACCGGGATCGGGCTCGCGATCGCCGCCGCCGTGCGCGGCTACCGCATGATCATCACCATGCCCGAGAAGATGAGCCGCGAGAAGCAGGTCGTGCTCGAGGCGCTCGGGGCCGAGATCATCCGCACGCCGACCGAGGCGGCCTGGGACGCGCCCGAGAGCCACATCGGCGTGGCGCGGCGCCTGCGCGAGCTGATCCCGAACGCGCACATCCTCGACCAGTACGGCAACCCGAGCAACCCGCTCGCCCACGTCGAGGGGACGGGCGCCGAGATCCTCGAGCAGTGCGGGAGCGACCTGACCGCGGTCGTGCTCACGGCCGGGACGGGCGGGACGCTCACGGGGGTCGCGCGCGCGCTCAAGCAGGCCAACCCGAAGATCATGGTCGTGGGCGTCGACCCCGAGGGCTCGATCCTCGCCGGCCCCGGGCCGATCAAGAGCTACAAGGTCGAGGGGATCGGCTACGACTTCATCCCCGACGTGCTCGAGACCGGGCTCGTCGACCGCTGGATCAAGAGCAACGACCGCGACTCGTTCCGCGTCGCCCGCCAGCTCATCCGGCAGGAGGGCCTGCTCGTGGGCGGGTCCTCGGGCTCGGCCGTGTGGGCGGCCATGGAGCTGTGCCGCGAGCTGCCGCAGGGGTCGCGGGTCGTGACGCTCCTGCCCGACTCGGTCCGCAACTACATGACGAAGTTCGTGGACGAGCGCTGGATGCGCGAGAGCGGCTTCCACGACCACGAGTGGGCCGAGGGGACGGTCGCCGACGTGCTGCGGGCCATGCCGCCCCGGCAGGTGATCACGCTCGACGTGGCGGCGAAGCTCGGCGAGGCGGTCGCGCTGTTCAAGGAGCGCGGGATCTCGCAGGTCCCGGTCGTGGACCAGGGCGCGCTCGCCGGGATCCTGACCGAGGCCGACGTGCTCCGGCGCCTGCTCGAGGGGCACGCGACCGCGGCGACCTCGCTGGCCGAGGTCATGCACCGCAAGGTCTCGACCGTCGGCGCCGACTACCCGGCGGGTGAGCTCCCGGCGATCTTCGAGCGCGGCGAGGTCGCGCTCGTGATCGACGCCGAGCGGCGCGTGGCCGGGATCCTCACGAAGCTCGACCTGATCGAGTACATGACCCGGCGCCCGGGCAAGGGCTGACGGCCTCCGCGGCGCCGCCGCGATCGAGCGCGGCCCTCGCCTTGGGGCAGCGCCTCCAGCCGGGAGGGCGCGGGACCGGTCGAGCGGGCGCCGCGCGCAGGGGCTGCTCCGAGCGCGGCCCGAGGGCGCCGGCTCAGGCCCGTCGGGCGAGGTAGGCCTGCGCCTGCAGGGCGCTCACGAGCTCGACCCGCACGAGGTCGGCCTCGTGGCTCTCGTGGCTGCGCACGTTCCGCGCGAGCGTCACGAACGTGGTCTCGACCGGGAAGAACATGCAGTGCTCGACCCCGGGCGGCGTGAAGAACATGGTCCCGGCGGGGAACGAGCGGGCGGTCGCGAGCGGGTCCTCGCTCGAGCCGACGGGCCGCTCGAAGTAGACGACCTCGCCCGAGACGACGTAGGCGAAGTGCCAGTCGGTCCGGTGCCAGTGGTTGGCGCGCCGCGTGCCGGGGCGGCTGTGGATCACGGCCACGCTCGTGACCGGGCGCAGGCAGAGGTTCTGGATCGCGCCCGCGTCGTTGCGGAACGCCTCGGGCAGCGGGACGCTCCGGTCCTCCGGCCACTCGCCGCGCTCGACCAGGTCCCAGTAGGCGTCGAAGTCCACGCGTCCCCTCCCTCCGGCGCGCCGGCCCGGCCGCGCGGGCGCGCAAGATATCAGGGGGCCGGGCCCCCCCGACGGTCGAGCGCCTCCGCGACCCGGGCGAGCAGCTCGGGGGTCGCGAGCGGCTTGGCGAGGAGGGGCGCGTCGAGGGCCGGGGCGTCGCCCGCGGGCGCGGGCAGGGCGCCGTCGGTGTAGCCCGACATGAAGAGGACGGCCAGGCCCGGGGCGCGCGCCCGCAGCTCGCGGGCGAGCGCCGGGCCGCGCCCGTCGGGGAGGACCACGTCGGCGAGGAGCAGGTCGAACCCGCCGGGGCGCGCCGCGGCGACCCGGCGCGCCGCCGCCAGGCTCCCGACGCACGTGACGTCGTGGCCCGCGCCCTCGAGGACCAGGCGCACGAGCTCGCGCACGCCGTCCTCGTCCTCGACCACGAGGATCGCGGCCCCGGCCTGCGCGGGCGCCGGGGGCGCCGGGGCCGGGGCCGGGGCGGCCGCCGCCTCGGCCTCGGCGCGCGGCAGGAAGACCGAGAAGGTCGCGCCGCGGCCCGGCGCGCTCTCGACCCGGACCTCGCCGCCGCTCTGCTTGACGATCCCGTAGACCGTCGCGAGCCCGAGCCCGGTCCCCTGCCCGAGCGCCTTCGTCGTGAAGAAGGGCTCGAACACGCGCGCCGCCGTCGCGGCGTCCATGCCCTGGCCCGTGTCGGCCACGCGCAGGAGCACGCAGGGCCGCCCGGCGTCGCCGGGGGCCGGCGCCGCGCCGGCCGGGTCGCCGTCGGGGGCCGCGGGGAAGGTCGCGTTCGAGAGCGAGACCTCGAGCCGCCCGCCGCTCGACATGGCGTCGCGCGCGTTCGCGGCGAGGTTGACGAGGACCTGCTCGACCTGCGTCGCGTCGGCGCGCGCGGGCGCGAGGTCCGGCGCGGCGTCCACGACGAGGGCCACGTCGGCGCCGAGCACGCGGCGGAGCAGGGGCTCGAGCCCGCCCACGACCGCGCGCAGGTCGAGCGCCCGCGGCACCAGGACCTGCTTGCGCCCGAAGGCGAGGAGCTGCTGCGTCAGCCCGCGCGCCCGCTCCCCGGCCTCGCGGATCTGCGCGACGGCCTCGGCGGGGCCGCCGCCGGCCGGGAGGGCGCGCGCGGCGAGCTCGCCGTAGCCGAGGATCACCGTGAGCAGGTTGTTGAAGTCGTGGGCGACGCCGCCGGCCAGGCGCCCGATCGCCTCGAGCTTGCGGGCCTCGAGCAGCCGCCCCTGCGCCTCCTCGAGCGCGCGGGTCCGCTCGGTCACCTGCGCCTCGAGCCCCTCGTTGGCGCGCACGAGCGCGGCCTCGGCGGCGCGCCGCTGCGCGTTCTCCTCGTGCAGGCGCGCGACGAGGCCGGTGACCCGGCGCCGGTGGCGCTCCTGGAGCGCGAGGCCGAGCGCGGCGGCGACGAGCGCCAGCGCGCCCGCGACGCCGGTCTGGACCGCCAGGGCGACCACGGGCCGGCGCGCCTCGGCGAGCGGGCGCTGCACGACGACCGTCCAGCGCGACCGCCCGGCCTCGCAGGGAATGGCCGACGCGAGCATGGGGGTCCCCGACACGGGGTCGTCGTAGACGAGCCCGTGCGCGGCGCCCGCCCGCGCGGCGACGACCGGCGCGGCCCCGGCGTAGTCGTCGTGGATCCGCGCCTGGAGGTCGAGCCGCGGGTGCGCGACGACGGCGCCCGCGTGGTCGACGACGAACACCTCCCCCTCCCCGCCCAGGTCGATCTCGTGGAGGAGCCCGCTGAGCCCCTCGAGCTCGAGCTGCGCCACGACGATCGCCACGACCTGGCCCCCGGGCGCCTCGCGCACGGGGACGGCGACCGCCACGAGCGCGGGCTGCGGCGCCGCGAACCGCCGGTAGACCTGCGAGACGTACGGCGCCCAGGAGCGCGAGACGCCGCGATACCAGTCCTGGTGCGCGAAGCTGCGCCCGAGCGACTCGGGGGCCGGGGGGGCGTCGCTCCAGAGCACGCCCTCGGGCGTCGTGACGAAGGCGCGCACGACCCGCGGGTAGGCGGCGACGAGCGACGTCAGGCGGGCGCGGACGCGCGCCGCGTCCCGGTCCCTGGAGCTCTGCACGAGCGCGGGGGCCTCGGCGACCGTCACGAGCGCGCTCGTCGTGTGCTCGAGCTCGGCCTCGACGAGGTCGCGCACCACGAGGGCCAGGTCCGCGCTCGCGGCGCGCGTCAGCTCGTCGATCGCCGCGCGCCCGGCCCACAGGCTGGCCGCGACGAGGAGCGCCACGGGCACGAGCGCGCCCGCCGCGACGAGCGCGAGCCGGCGCGCGCCGCGGCCGGACTCCTCGAGCGCGGCGTCGGGCATGCCGGCCTCCACGGGTGGGAGCCTGGAGTCTACGTCGGTGGTCGACCGGCGGCTCGGGGGGGCGGCCGCGCGCCGCGCGAGCGTGGCCCCCGCCGACGTCGGGCTCTCCGGCCGGGGGCCGTCGGGGCCGCGCGGCCCGCGGCCCGAGGCGGCGCGGGCCGATGCTATGGTCTCGACCTCGGCGGGGTCGGCGTGGCGCGCGCCGCGCGCGCAACGTCCGCGACGGCTCGCCGGGGGAGGGTGCGCGCCATGGCAGGCTCCGTGCTCGTCCCGCTCGACGGCTCGCCGCAGGCCGCGCACGCGCTCGCGTGGGTCGCGCCCTACGCGCGCGCCTACGGCCGCACGCTCCGCCTCGTCGCCGTCGCCGAGCCGGCCGCGCCTGCCGATCCGCTCGAGCCGGGGGCCGACGACGCCGGCCCCGAGCTGCTCGGCCTCGCGCTCGCGGCCGAGCAGCTCCGGCTCGCGGCGGCGGGCCACGAGGTCCGCACGACGCTGCGCCGCGGCGACCCCGCGGGCGAGCTCCTGGCCGAGGTCGAGGCGGACCCGCCCGACCTCGTGGCGCTCACGAGCCACGGGCGCGGCGGGCTGCGCCGCTGGCTGCGCGGGGCCGTGGCCGCGCGCCTGCTCCGGCGCTGCCCCGTGCCGCTCCTCGTGTGCCGGCCCGAGCCGCCGCCCCCGGGCCCCGGCGGGCCGTTCCGGCGCCTGCTCGTCCCGCTCGACGGCTCGGAGCGGGCGGCCGGGGTGCTCCCGCTCGCGCAGGACCTCGCGCGCGCCTACGGGGCCGCGGTCGTGCTCCTGCGCGTCGCGCGGCGGCGCGACGCCGGGCTCGCGGCCGACGCCCCGCCGCTCGACGCGCGCGCGCTCGAGGGCTCGCTCGCGGGCGCGCTCGCGTTCGTGCGCGCGGCCGGCGTCGAGGCCGAGGCCCGCGGCCGCCTGGGCGACCCCGCAGCCGAGATCGTCGACGCCGTCGCGGACGAGGGCGCGGACCTCGTGGTCCTGTCGACACACGGCCGGACGGGCCTCGCGCGCTGGGTGTTCGGGTCGGTCGCGGAGCACGTGCTCCACCAGGTCGCCGTGCCCGTGCTCGTGGCGCGCCCCGCGCTCGGGTGACCCGCCGGCGCGCGCGGTGACCCCGCGCGAGCCGTGGGCGAGCCCGCGGCCCGCGGGGCGCCGGCGGCCGGGAGGGGGCCCGGGCGCGCGCGCGGGGCTACGCTCGTGTGAGGTGGGGGCGGCGCGGTGAGCGCGGACGCGGGCGACGAGCGGGTGGGTCGGGCGTCGGCGAGCGGGGAGGGCGCGCCGCTCCGCGCCGACGACCCCACGCTCCTCCAGGGCGGCGACCCGCGGCTGCTCGCCGCGGGCGACGTGACCTGGGTCCCGAGCGCCCTCCCGGGGCCCGCCCCCGGCGACGCGAGCCCGGTGCCCGGGGCGGGCGCAGGGCCCGGCGGGGGCGGGCGCCCGCGGTTCGTCCCGGTGCGCGAGCTCGGGGCCGGGGGCATGGGCCGGGTGGTCGAGTGGTGGGACCACGACCTGTGCCGCCCGGTCGCCGCGAAGCTCCTCCACGAGGCCGACCCGGCCGCGCGCGCGCGGTTCCTCGGCGAGGCGCAGACGACGGCCCAGCTCGCGCACCCGAACGTCGTCCCCGTGCACGACCTGGGGGTCACGCGCCGGGGCGAGCCCTTCTACACGATGCAGCGCGTGCAGGGCCGGAGCCTGGCCGCGGTCGTGGGCGGGCTCGGGGCGCGGGACCCGGCGACGCTCGCGCGGTGGCCGCTCGTCGAGCGGGTCTCGGTCCTGCGGGCGGTCGCGCAGGCCCTCGCCTACGCGCACGCGCGCGGCGTCGTGCACCAGGACCTGAAGCCCGACAACGTCATGGTCGGCGGGTTCGGCGAGGTGCTCGTGCTCGACTGGGGGCTCGCCTGGGCCCGGCCCGGGAGCGACGTCGTGCAGGCGCAGGCCCCCGCCCTGGGCGGGACCCCGCGCTGGATGGCGCCCGAGCAGGTCGACGGCCAGCCGCCCGCGCCCGCGAGCGACGTCTACGCGCTCGGCGGCCTCCTCTACGCGCTCCTCACGGGCGGGGCGCCGTTCCGCCAGCGCGAGGAGGCGCTGCTCAAGGCGGTCCTGCTCGACCCGCCGGAGCCGCCGAGCCGACGCGCGACCGACCTCCCGGTCCCGCGCGAGCTCGAGGCGATCTGCCTGCGCGCGCTCGCGAAGGAGCCCGCCGACCGCTACGCCGACGCGTCCGCGTTCCTCGCGGACCTCGACCGCTACAGGGCGGGGCTGTCCGTCTCGGCGCGCCGCGACCCGCCCTGGACCGCCGCGCGGCGCTGGGCGCGGCGCCACCCGGCCGTCAGCGCGGGCGCGCTCGTGGGGGCGCTCGTGGCGGGGGGCGTGGCGGGCGCGTTCGCGGCGCGCGACGCCCGCGTCGCGGCGGAGGCCGCGGCCGCGCGCGAGGTCGCCGAGGCGCGGCGCGCGGCCGAGGTGGACGCGACGATCGACGACGTGGTCGCGCGGGCCCGGACGGTCGAGCGGCGGCTCCCCCACGAGCAGGCCGTGACGCGGCTCCTGCTGCTCCGCCACCCGCGCGCCGCCGCGCGGCTCGAGGCGCTCCTGGGCGACCCCGAGGCGTGGGTCCGACTGCTCGCCGTGGACGGCCTCGGCTGGACGGCGATCCAGCTCGGGGGCGAGCCCGCGGCCCTCGGGGCGCGCGCGCTCGCCGGGCGGCTCGCCGACGAGCAGCGCAGCGTGCGGCGCGCGGCGCTGCGCTGGGTCGCGCGGCTCGGCGCGGCGGACCCCGACGTCGTCGACGCCGTGGTCGCCGCGGTGACGGGGGCGGGGCTGGACGACCCGGCCGTGCGCGCGACGGCGGACGACTGGCGGCCGTACCTCGAGCGGGTCCGGCCGGAGGTCGGCGCCGCGGCGGGCGCGGACGCGCTGCGCGCGGCGGTCGAGGAGGGGCTCGCGCGCGGGCGCTGGGACGACGCGGGGCGCGCAGCGGACGCGCTGCGGGCGCTCCGGCCGGGCGACCCCGCGGCCGCGCTGCTCCAGGGCGAGGTGGCCCGGGCCCGCGGTGCGGCCGAGG
>JANJTH010000576.1 GCA_024711205.1 Planctomycetota bacterium
GACCGGAACGCGCGCAGCGCCGCGCGCGTCTTCGGGCCCACGACGCCGTCGAGCCCGCCCGGGTCGCAGGGCCAGCCGTGGGCGGTCGCGCACCAGGCGAGCCAGCCCTGCGCCGCGCGCTCGTCGCCGCCCGCGAGCGCCGCCTCGACCCAGGCCGCCGCGTCCCCGAGGACGAGCGCGAGCAGGGCGCGCGCGCGGGTCGTGGCGCGCGCCGCGTCGGGGGCGTGCCCGGCGGCCACGACGTCGAAGCCGTCCTCGGACCCGGCCGCGGCGCGGAGCACGGCCCCGGCCACGGCCAGCGCCGAGGCCCCGCCGCCAGCCCCGGGGACCTGCGGGAGCGGCAGCGCGCCGCCCTCGAGGAACGCGGCGGCGGCGGGCAGCTCGGCCACGCGCACCGGGCGCCCCTGGAACAGGCGCACCGTCGTCGTGTTCGCCCCGAGGACGAGCGGCGCCCCGCCCGTCTCGTGGAGGAACACGTCGTAGCGCCGCCGCCCGTCCCCTTCGTCGGCCGCCTGGGTCATGCCCGCTCCCCTCCCGGTGAAACTCTACTGCGCCCCCCGAGGGGGCTCACCGTGCGGCGGGCGCGCGGCGCCCACGGCGCCCTCAGCGCGAGAGGAGCAGCGCCGCGGCCGCGGCGACGAGCCCGAGGCACACCGTCGCCGTGACCGCCGCGGCGAGGATCGGCGCCTTGTGTCGACGCGCGAACCGGCGCAGGTCCGCGGTCGTGCGCCCGAGCCCGCTGGCCCCGGCGACGCCGGACCCCGCGCGATGCCGCGCGAGGTCGGCCAGGAGCGCGCCCGCGTCGGGGTAGCGCGCCGCGGGGTCCTTCTCGAGCGCGCGCATGCAGAGCGCGTCGAGGTCCGGGTGGACGCCGGCGGCGACCCGCCCGGGCCGCGGCGGCTCGTGGTGGAGGATGTGCTGCCCGACCTCGGCCGCGGATGCGCCCAGGAACGGGCGCTGGCCCGTGAGCAGCTCGTAGAGGATCACGCCGAGGGCGAACACGTCGGCGCGCGCGTCGACCTGCTTGGCGCTCTGGAGCTGCTCGGGCGCCATGTAGAAGGGCGTCCCCAGGCTCGAGCCGGTGCGCGTCATGCCGAGCCCCTGGTCGAGGATCTTGGCCAGGCCGAAGTCGAGCACGCGCGCGCGGCCCGCGGCGTCCACGACGACGTTCTGCGGCTTCAGGTCGCGGTGCACGACCTGCCGGGCGTGGGCGTGCGCGATCGCGTCGACGATGTCGGCGTAGCGGTCGAGCCGCGCCGCGGGCTCGAGCGCGCCCTGCGCGAGCAGGCGCTCGAGGTCCTTGCCGTCGACCAGCTCCATGGAGTACCAGTCCCACGGGCCGTCGCGGCCGAAGTCGAACACGCGCACGATCCCCGGGTGGTCGAGCCGGCGCAGCGCCTCGAACTCGCAGCGGAAGCGCTGCCGGCGGCGGTCCGCGCCCGGGTCGCGCCCGCCCGCGAGGAGCTTGAGCGCGACCGTCTGCCCGTCGCGGGCGCGCGCCCGGTAGATCAGGCCCATGCCGCCGCGGCCGATCAGCTTCGGGAGCTCGGGGCCCCCGACCGACTCGCCCGGGCGCGGCTCCGCCGGGGCCTCGAGCTCCGCCGACCCGAGCACGTCGTCCGGGACGTCCTGGCCGGCCGCGAGCCCGCGCGGCGCGTCGGCCGCCGGCGGGCTCGCGATCGGCGCGCCGCTCCCGGGCCGGCCCGCGGCCTCCCAGGGCGTCGCGTCGGGGCGCGAGCCCGCCGAGCCGCCGGAGTCGGCGGTCGTGAGGATCCGCGGGGCCTCGCCCGTCCAGGTCGGGTCGTAGTCCCCGGCGGACGAGGCGAGCGGCAGCGGCCCGCGCGGGGCGCCGGCTCGGCCGCGCGCCAGCTCGGCCGCGCTCGGGAGGGCGAGCTCGTCGGACGAGCCGAGCCCGGCCCCGAGCGGGTCGTCGTCGCCGTCGCCCCCGCGGTGGTCGAGGAGCGTCGGCAGCGCGTCCCCTGGGTCGGCCTGCGGCGCGCCGGGGCCCTCGTCTCCGTCGGAGGCGCCGAGGTCGACGATCGTCGCCAGCGCGTCGAGGGGGTCCGGCGCGGGCGGCGCGGGGAGCACGCGGTCGAACGACTCCGTGCCCTCGCCGCGCGACGCCGGGCCCGCGGGCGGGACCACGCCCGCGGGCAGGCGCAGGACGACGCTCGCCTGGGTCGCGTTCGCGAGCGCGGGCGGCGGGACGCGGGCCTGGACCTCGGCGAACCGCGCCCGGTCGAGCACGCCGCGCGCGAACAGGAGCTGCGTGTAGGTCCCGCGGACGCCCTGGGCGCGCACGAATTCGGCGTACTCGGCCAGGTGCTGGCGCGCGCGCCCCGTGTCGCACAGCCCCGCGCGCACGACCTCGCGCGCGACGGCCTTGGCGTGCTCGAGGGCGGCGTTCGCGTCCACGCGGGCTCCCGGCCGACTCTAGCCCCCGGGGGCAGGCCGAGCAAACGCCTCGCCGGAGCGCTCGCCGTCAGGCGCCCGGCAGGCGCACGTGGCCGTCGGGGCGCACGGGGGCGAGCTCGGCCAGGAGCGCCTCGTGGAGCGCCCCGTTGCTCGCGAGCATCGTCTGCCCGTGCAGCCAGTCCTCGCCCTGGAACAGGTCGCTCACGCGCCCGCCGGCCTCGCGCACGAGGACGGCGCCGGCCGCGACGTCGTAGGGCTTGAGGTGCATCTCCCAGAACGCGTCGAACCGGCCGTCCGCCACGTAGGCCAGGTCGAGCGCCGCCGAGCCGCCGCGCCGCACGGCGCGCGTGCGGCGCGAGACCCGCTCCCAGTTCGCGAAGTTGTCGTTCGGCGTCTCGTTCTGCACGTAGGCGAAGCCCGTCGTCACGACGGCCTCGTCGAGCGCCGCCGTCGCGGAGACGCGCAGGGGCCGCGGCGGGCTCTCGCCGCGCACGAGCCAGGCCCCGCGCCCGCGGGCCCCGTAGAACAGTTCGTCGAGGTAGGGCGCGTAGACGACGCCGAGGGTCGGGCCCAGGCCGGGCGCCTCGAGCCCGATCGAGACGGCGAACGTGGGTAGCCGCCGGCTGTAGTTCGTGGTCCCGTCGACCGGGTCGACGATCCAGCGCCAGGGCGGGGCCCCCCCGGCGCCCCGCCCGCCCAGGTCGTGCCCCTCCTCGGCGAGGAGCGCGTGCGTCGGGAAGGTCGCCGCGATCCGCTCGGCGATCAGCGCCTCGCAGGCGAGGTCGACCTCCGTCACGAGCTCGCGCGCGCTCTTGAGGCTCACGGCGGGCCGGCGGTCGAGCGCGTCGAGCTGGAGGCGCCCGGCCGCCCGCGCGGCCTCGATCGCGAACCGCAGGAGCGCGTCGAGGTCGGCGTCGAGCGCGGCCGGCGCCGCGGCCGGGGCGGGTCCTCGCGTCTCCTCGCTCCGGCCGTCCATGGCCGGGACGTTACGCGGCGAGCGCGCGGCTCGCCACGGCCGCCGCTTGCCCGCCGCCGCGCGGGGGACCACAATCGAGCCGACGCCGGAGGAGGCGACCCGTGACCTTGCACGCGACCCTCCACGGCCCCGGCGCGCCGCAGGTCCAGGCGGCCACGGGCGTGTCCCTGGGCGGCCTCGCGGTCGTGCCCGCCGGGCCGATGCCGATCGGCTCGATCTGGTCGGTCGAGCTGCGCGGCCCGCGGCTCACGGCCCCGCTCACGGCGCAGGCGCGCGTGTCCTGGTGGCGCGCCCCGCACGCGGGGCTCGACTGGATCGGCACGTGGGACGGCCTGCTCGGGCTCCGCCGCGCCCTCGGGCAGCAGCTCGGCAGCCGCGTCCTCGACGGCGCGGACCCGATCGGCTACCTCATGGCGGACGCGGACGGCGGGTGGGTCTGCTACGACCGCCACACGATCAAGGTCGCGCTGCTCAAGGCGGAGGGCGGGCGGGTGCGCCTGCGCCGCCGGGACGGGTCGACGGAGGCGCTCGACGGCTGGCTCGCCGCGCTGGGGCGCGCCTTCCCGGCCGCGCGCCGCGCGGCGCCCGACCCCCTCCCGGGCGCCTGGGCCGCCCCGGCCCCGCCCGACGAGGCGGAGATCCTGGGGGCGCGCACGCTCGTGCTCGGCCCGCCCGTCCGCGAGGCGCCGGGCGCCGGCGGGACCGCGGGCGACGAGGCGGTGCTCGGCGCCCGCACCGTCGTGCTCGGGCCGCCCCCGAGCGCGCGCGACCAGACCGCGCCGGGAGGGGACGAGGAGGCGGTCCTCGGGGCGCGGACGGTCGTGCTCGGTCCGCCCCTGCGTCAGGAGGACGGCGCCCCGGCTGGCGCCGGCCGGGCGCCGACCGCCCGCGCGGCCGAGCCGGCCGGGGCGCGCGTGCTGACCGCGGACGGTGAGGTCGGCCGCGTCGTCCCCGCGACGCCCGGCTCCTGGGAGGTGCGCGGGCCGGACGGCCGCAAGCGCGCCGTGATCGCCGCCGTCGGTCGGCGCTTCCAGGTCTGCTTCCTGGGGGACGCGTCGAACGAGTCGCTCGACTTCCTCGAGGCCGGCAGCCCGGGCGAGGCGCTCATGCTGGCGCTCGAGCTCTCGAGCCCCCCCACGCTCGACCCGCCCGTCGCCGGCCTCGGGGCGCCGCGGGGCTGACCCGACTCCAGGGCCCTCGCAGAGGTCGCCGGCTCGACCGCGCTCGCCATCGACGTCGCCTGCTTCGTGGGCCGCAACTCACGGTCCCTCCAGGAACGCTCGAGTTGCTCCCGCCGCGCAGGCGACGCCGCGGCGCTACAGCGCGAAGTCGGGGGCCGGCTTGTAGGTGATCCGGGCCGTGTCGAGCTTCTCGCGGATCACGCGGCGGCTCTTCTCGTCGGTCCCGCGGAGGAACGCGAGCAGATACCCGCCCTTGTCCTCGTAGATCCGCACGCTCTCGCCCACGGCCACGCCCTTCTTGCCGGGCTCGAGCTTGGCCAGGTCGCGCAGGAACAGGTTCGACCCCAACGCGCGCTTGATCTCGTCCACCGTCGCACCGCTCCCGCGGCTCTGCCGCCGCCAAGACCACGAACCATACTGCGCGGCGCCGGCCGCGGCAACGGCGCCGCGCGGCGCTACCCCCGCGCCCCCAGGGCGTTGGCGAGGCCCCCCGCGACCGTCCACGCGTGGCGCTCGACGCCCGCGAGCGCGCGCTGGGTGAGCGTGCGGTCGAGGCCGTGGGCGGCGACCCAGTGCGCGGCGCTCAGCTCGTCGGGGCCGGCCACGGCGCGCCCCGCGGCCGCGGCGCGGACCCGGGCGCCCACGCACGTCAGCCAGGCGAGCAGCGCGAGGCGCAGGACCCCGGCCCGCAGGCGGGCCTTCGCGGTGAGCCGCGCGCCCAGGCACCGGCTGCGCACGGCCGCGCGCACGAGCCCCGCGAGGGCGTCGGCGTCGAGCCGGACCGCGGCGGCGTCGCGGAGCACCGCCGGGAGGGGGCCGTCGCCGAGGCCCGCCCGGTCCGCCTCGATCGAGACGGCCGCCGCGAGGACCTCGGCGAAGGCGAGCGCGAACGGCGCGTCCTCCTCGGCCTCGGCCGCGGCCGCCGCGTGCGCGGCGGCGACGGCCTC
>JANJTH010000579.1 GCA_024711205.1 Planctomycetota bacterium
GGCGAGGTCCGCGCCGCCGGCGGCCGGGGCACCCGCGACGACCCGGCCGGCTGTCCCCGTGCCCGCGCTCGCGCCGCCCGCGCCCGAGCCCGAGCTCGCCCAGGTCGCGTCCGCGCAGGCGCCGGGCGACGACGTCCGCCCCCCGGCGCCCGTGGTCCCGCCAGCGGCCCCCGCGTCCGCGGTGGTCGGCGTCGCGGGCGACGCGCGGCGGCGCGCCTCGCCCTACGCGCGCCGTCGCGCGCGGGAGCTCGGGGTCGACCTGGCCCGTGTCGAGGGCTCCGGGCCGCACGGGACGATCCACGGGGCCGACGTCGAGCGCGCCGCGGCGGCCCCGCCCCCGGCGAAGGCCGGCGCGCCCGCCGCCGCGCGAGCCCCTGGCGGCGCCGCGGCGGGGCCGGATCCCGCGCGGGTCGCGGCCATGCGCGAGGCCATGGCGCGGGCGATGGCCCGGAGCAAGCGCGAGATCCCCCACTACCACCTCGCGACCGACGTCGACCTGGGACCGGCCCTGGCCTGGCTCGAGGCGTCGAACCGGGCCCGCCCGATCGCCGCGCGCGTGCTCCCGGCGGCGCTCCTCCTGCGCGCGATCGCGCTCGGCGCGGCCGAGGTCCCCGAGGTGAACGGCTTCTACCGCGACGGGGCCTTCGCCCCGAGCGCCGCGGTCCACCTGGGCGTCGCCGTGTCCCTGCGCGAGGGCGGCCTGATCGCCCCGGCGCTCCTCGACGCGCAGGCGCTCTCGCTCGAGGCGCTGATGGCGGCGCTGAGCGACCTCGTGCAGCGCGCCCGCCGCGGCGGGCTGCGCGGGCGCGAGCTGTCGGACGCGACGCTCACGGTCACGAACCTGGGCGACCTGGGCGTGGGCGTCGTCCACGGCGTGATCTACCCGCCGCAGGTCGCGCTCGTGGGCGTGGGCAAGATCGAGCAGCGCCCGCGCGTCGTCGCGGGCGAGGTGGTCGCGCGGCCGGTCGTGACGGTCTCGCTGGCGGCCGACCACCGCGTGAGCGACGGGCACCGGGGCGGGCGCTTCCTCGCGGCGGTGGCCCGCCGCCTCGGGCGCCCGGAGGAGCTGGCATGACGCGGGACGAGGCGCGGGCGCTGGTGCTGGAGGCGCTCTGCGAGGTGGCCCCCGAGGTGGACCCGGCGGCCCTGCGGGACGACGTGCCGTTCCGCGAGCAGCTCGACCTCGACTCCATGGACTTCCTGCGCTTCCTCGTGGGCGTCGACGCCCGCACGGGCGTCGCGATCCCCGAGGCCGACTACGCCGGGCTCGAGCGGCTCGACGACGTCGTGGCCCGCGTGCTCGCGGCGAAGGGCGATTGACGCCGGACGCGGCGCCGGGCGCCCGCCCCGGCGCGGCCCCCGCTATCCTGGCCCCATGGAGCAGGCGCTCGCCCTCGTCCTGAGCGTGGCCCTCGGCGTGGCGCTGGCCGCCTCGAGCGGGCTGCGCGCTTTCCTCCCCCTGTTCGCGGCCGGGCTCGCCGGGCGCTGGGGGTGGGTCCCGCTCCACGAGGCCTTCACGTGGCTCGCCGAGACGCCGGCGCTCGTCGCGCTCGGCGTGGCCGTCGTCGTCGAGTCGGCGGCCGACAAGGTCCCGGCGCTCGACCACGCGCTCGACGTGGCGGCGGCGCCCGTGCGGACCGCCGCGGGCTGGCTCGTGTGCGCGGCCATGCTCGCGCAGCTCCCGACCTGGGCGAGCGCGCTGTGCGCCGTCGTCGCGGGCGGCGGGGCCGCGCTCTCGATCCACGCCACGAAGTCCCTCGTGCGCCTCGGCTCGAGCGCGGCCACGGCCGGGGCCGCGAACCCGCTCGTGTCGCTCGCCGAGGACGCGGCCTGCCTCGCCGCGACGGTCCTCTCGCTCCTGCTCTCCGTCGTCGCGGTCGTCGTGGCGCTGCTCGCCGGGTGCTGGGTCGTCTACGCCGCGCGGCGCCTCCTCCGGCTGCGCCGCGCGCGGGCGGCCCCCGCGGCATGACCCGCGCGGCGCGGGCCGCGCTCGGGGTTCCGGCGGCGCCGCGCGGACCCTACAGTGCGCGCGCCCGGAGGCCGCCCATGTCCCACCGCGTTCACGCCAGCCGCCGGGCGACGCTCGCCCTCCTCGCCGCGTCGCTCGCCGCCGCCTGCGCCGCGCCGGCCGAGACGCCGCGGGGAGGGGCCGGTCCGCGCGCCAACGCCGGGTCGGCGGAGACCCCGCCGGGCGACGCGGGTCCGCGCGCAGGGGCCGCCGCCGGCGACCCGGCCGCGCTGGCCCGCGCGCAGGCGGCGCGCGCGGCGCGGTCCCTCGCCGCGGTCGCCGACCTGCCCGCGCTCCTCGCGGGGTCGAGCCCGGTCGCGGTGCTCGACGTCCGCGGCGCGGACGCCTTCGCGGCCGGGCACCTCCCGGGCGCCGTCCGGGTCGAGTACGAGGAGTGGGAGCAGGCGAGCCTCGGCGCGGAGACGGGCCTCGACCACGAGGCCACCTGGCACGCGCGGCTCGGCGCGCACGGCCTCACGGGCCGCGAGCGGGTCCTCGTGCTCGACGACGGCCGCATGACCCGGGCCGCGCGGATCTGGTTCATCCTCCAGCACGTCGGCGCCGCCGACGCCGCGGTCGTCGACGGCGGGTTCCCGCGCGTCGAGGAGGCCGTCCGCGCGGGCGCGCTCTCGCTGGCGACCGGCGCGGCGGCGCCGGCCGAGGCGACGTTCGAGCCCGCCGCCGAGCGCGCGGGGCGGATCGGGGTGCTCGACCGCGTCGCGCTCAAGGCCGCGATCGAGGCGGGCGAGGTGCAGGTCCTCGACGCGCGCTCGCGCGACGAGTTCCTCGGCGTCGACGCGCGCGGCAACCCGCGCGCAGGGCACCTCCCGGACGCCGTGAGCCTCCCGCACCGGGTCCTGCTCGACGCGCGCGGCTGCCTGCTCGCGCCCGACGAGCTGGCCCGGCTCCTCGAGGAGGCGGGGTTCGTCCGCGGGCGCGTCGTCGTCACGCACTGCCAGGGCGGCGGGCGCGCCGCCCTCGCGGCGCTCGCCTGCGCCCGCGCCGGGTTCGGCCCGGTCGTCAACTACTACCTGAGCTTCGGCGACTGGGCGCGCGACGCGACCTGCCCCGTGGTCCACCCCGGGGGCTGAGCGCCGCCCTCGCGCGGCGCGGACCGCCGCCGTGCCCGCTCGCGCCCCGCGCCGGGTCACCGGGCGAGGCGGGCCGCGACGAGCGGGCGGACGCCCTCGAACGCGAGCTCGGCGAGGCGCTCGCGCCCCAGGTCGGTCAGGTGGACGAGGTCCGTGAAGTGCGCGACCTCGCCCGAGAGGGCCGGCGCGACCTCGACGACGTGGCCGCCGCCGTCGCGGGCGGTCCGGCGCACGACCTCGTTGTAGCGCCGGTAGCCCTCGCGCAGCCCGGCGTAGGAGAGCCCGGTCGAGTGCATGCCCTCCCAGGCCCGGCGCTCGTCGTCGGGGCCGGGCGCGTCGACGAGGGCCGTCGCGAACGTGAGGAGGACCGGCTCGGCGCCGGCGCGCCGCGTGACCGCGACCATGCTCGCGAGGTTCCGCGCGAAGGTCCGCCGGCCCTCCTCGCTCGGGGCCTCGCCGAGCGGCCCGCGCGGGGCCTGGAGCCGCGCGCGCTGGCGGGCCTCGACCTGGTTGCGCACGACGACCCACAGCAGGCTCGCGCTCGTGAGCCGGTCGAACGGGCCGTGCGTGCGCTTGGCCCGCACGACCCGGTGGCTCCAGGGGGCGGCCGCGAGCCGCTGCTGGAGCGCGAGGTCGTTGACCGACTCGTAGAAGAGCACCACGTCGGGCTCGAGCGGGAGCACGCGGAGCGCGAGCTGCCCCAGGTTGTGGAACGTCGTGTAGCCCGGGACCCCGGCGTTGACGACCTCGATCGTCCGCCCGGGGAAGGCCGCGCGGAGCTTGCCCTCGAGCAGGCGCGGCCAGGTGACGGCGTCGTCGCGCGCGGACGCGCCGAACGTCGTCGAGCCGCCGACGCAGGCGATCCGCACGGCGCCCGGGGCCTTCGTCGGCTCGAGCTCCGGCCCGCGGAACCCGAGCCGGTTCACGCGGATCGTCTGCTCGGGGTCGATCAGCTCGGCGCCCGGCCGGAGCGAGACCTGGAGGAACGGGTCGGGCTCGTAGAGCCAGCGCGACGGGTCGTGGCTCGCGAAGTTGGCGCCGCGCGCGCGGTCGCCCACGCGGACGGCCACCTCGGCCAGCCCGTAGAGCCCGGCCAGGACGACCGCGGAGAACGCGAGCCGGCGCGCGGTCGACGGCCGGCGCCGCCGCCGGGCCGGCGACGCGGCGACGCCCCGGGGGGCCTCAGATCGGA
>JANJTH010000581.1 GCA_024711205.1 Planctomycetota bacterium
GGGGCCGCGCGCGCCCCCCCGGCGGGGCGCCCCCCCCCGCCGGCCCCGGTCAGAACCGGGCCACCCGCTCCTTCACCGCGGCGACGACCTCGCGCGCGGCCGCGGCGCTGCTCGGGCGCTCGTCCGGGTCCTTGGCCAGGAGCGCGCCCACGAGCGCGTGGAGCTCGGCCGGCGCGTGGCGGAGCCACGGGGCGGCGACCGCGAGCGGGCGCGGCGCCGCGTCGACGTGCGCGCTCACGTAGGCGAGCGGGGCGTCGGCGTCGTAGGGGTACTCGCCCGAGAGCGCCTCGTAGAGCACGAGCCCCACCGCGTACAGGTCGCTCCGCGGGTCGAGCGGGTGCCCGGCCGCCTGCTCCGGGGACAGGTAGCGGGGCGTGCCCACGAACCCCGTCCCGGTGGTCGTGAACACGCGGTCCTGCAGCGCCCCGAGGCGCTGCACGAGCGAGACCCCGAAGTCGAGCAGCTTGACCCGGGCGCCGCCGCCCGAGACGAGCACGTTCTCGGGCTTCACGTCGCGGTGAATGACCCCGGCGTCGTGCGCGGCCGAGAGGCCGGCGAGCAGCTTGTCCACGACGGTCAGCGCCTCCGCGGGCGCGAGCTGCTGCTCCTCCTCGAGGAGCTTGCCCAGGTCGCGCCCGTCGAAGAACTCCATGGCGATGAAGTGCTTCCCGGCCACGCAGCCCGCGTCGACCACCTCGATCACGTTCTCGTGCTGGAAGAGCGCCCCGGCGAGGCTCTCGCGCTTGAAGCGACCGACCGCCGTCGGCGAGGCGTCGACGGGGACCGCCTTGAGGGCCAGCGGCCGCATGGGCTCGGCCTCGCGGTAGACGAGGTGCACGGCGGCGTTCCCGCCCTGGCCGACGTGTCCGACGACGATGTACGGGCCGATCGCGGCGCCGACGAGGGGGCCGCTCGTGTCGACCCAGGCCGGGATCGCGAAGCGCGGCGCGACCCGCGCGTCGGCCGGGGAGAGCTCGTCGTCGACGATCGACCGCGCCTCGTCCCGGAGCTCGGCGGGGACCTCGAGCCGGAACACCCCGCTGGGCACCGTGGGCGCCGCGTCGCTCGGCGCGACCCGGCCGCGCCGCGCCGCCTGGGCGGCCTGGGCCGCGAGCGATCGGTCCACCGCGAGCCGGGCCTGGTAGGCGAGCTGCTGCGCCGCGGCCAGGTCGAGGAGGCCCGCCCCGACGGCGGCGACGCCGAGGTTGTCCGCGTCGGCCGCGCCGCCCAGCGCCCGACCGACCGCGGTGAGCCGATCGCGGTCCACGCCGGCCCGCGAGGCCAGCTCGACGAACACGACGAGCTGGCGGCTTCGCCGGAGCCTCGCGGCCTGCTCGTCGATCGCGCGGACGTCCGCCTGGCTCAGCGCCCCCTCGGCGACGAGCGCCTGCAGGGCGGAGCCCGACCGCGAGAACGCCTCGTGGGCCGCGGCGGCCAGGTCGGGGCGCCGGCGGGAGAGGACCCAGGCGCGGAGGAATTCCTCCTGGGCCGGCGGCATCGTCATGGCTTCCCCCTCCAGGGAGCAGGGCCGGCTCGAGCCTCGTCCTGGCCCGTCGCCGCGCGCGCTCGTGCTTGGCCTTCCCGGCCTCCGGTCCCGTCCGTCCGCGTCACCTGGGCCTCCCGAGGGTCTCCGAGACGGCGGACCCGTCGCCGGGGCGCGTGAGGTTGCTCGCCCTCTCCATGCGCCGCAAGCCCTCCTTGCCTCCTGAGCCGCGGTCCCCGCGGCAGGGAGGGGCCAGCCCACCGAGGAAGCGGGGCCCTGAGCGCGCGACCGCGACCGAGCCCGAGCCTCGAACTCCGCCCCCCGATCCACGCGGGGCGACGCAGAGCAAGACGCAGGCCAGACCTCGTGCACGGCGGCGACGAGTCGCGCGAGCCCACCCGCGTGAGCAGCTCCAGGGCGACGAGTCGCGCGAGCCCACCCGCGTGAGCAGCTCCAGGGCGGCGTGTTCTCCAGTTCCGGCAAGGGCTTGCCTGGCCTCCGTGGATGGCCTGGCGCAGGGTCCGTCGAGGTGGCGGACCTTCCGCTGCGAGACGGCGTGTGTCCGCCCGGGGCGCCTTCCGACCCGTTCCGGAAGGCTTCCTGCGCCCTCCGAGGCGTTGGCGCAGGTCGCGCCGCAAGGGGTTCGGGTCGGTACGGCCTCTGCTCCCGTCGCGGCCATGAGCGACACCTGCCTGGCCTGCGGCGCCGGCCTCCCGTGCAACCCTATCCCGAGCGGGGCCTCGGCCGTAGGCCCTTCGGCCTGCCAGCTCTGCAGCGGCACGACCGAGACGCCTCGCCGTGCCTCCACGCGGTCCGCTCCGCGCCTGGGCCCGGTCGGCGCCGCTCGTGTTCGTCAGCGCCCGTCGGCGGCCGCCAGGCGTGGGGCTCGCGGCAAGGTGCTCGTCTGGTGTGCGCTCGGCGGAGCGCTCGGCGCCTCCGCCCTCGCGCTCTTCTCCATGCTCGAGTCCGGGCCCGGGCTCCGGCCCGTCCAGGCGGTCCGGCTCGTGCTCTCGCTCGCGCTATTCCGCGCCGTCCTTTCCGGAGAGCCCTGGGCGCGGGGGCTCGCGGGTGGGCTCGCAGCCCTGGCCGGACTCCTCGTCGCGCCCCTGCTCGTGGCGGGGGGGCTCGCCCTGGGCGAGATCCAGCTCGTGCTCCCGGGCGTGCTGTTCACGCTCACTCATGGGGGCCTCGCCTACGTCCTCTTGGTCTCCTCCGACGCGCGGCGCTACCTGGACGCGTGCGCGGAGCGAGCTCCGCGGAGGCGGTCGCGAGGACGGAGCCACGGCCGGAGGCCCGCGGTCGGTGGCCGCCGCTTCGCCCCCGCCGCTGCCTGAGCCAGAGGCTAGAGGTCGCATGCGCGGAGGCGGGCCATCGCGCGCGAGGGGGCGTCCTCTCGCTGCGCGTCGGCGCCTCCGGGCACCTCCAGCTCCCTTGTTCACGAAGCCGAGGCCGAGGGCGAGGTCCCGCCCCGGAGCGCCGCGAGGACCTCCGCGCAGCACTGCCCGATCGTCAGCAGGCCGTAGGTCTCCGGGCGGGTCTCCCACTCGAAGTGAATGCAACGCGATGGCCGCTCGTCCTCGAGCCCCTCGCGCAGGGCAGGGACCGCGGCAGGCCCGAGCGCCACGAGCTCCGGTACCGCTGAAGGCCCCTGCCAATGACCGCCTGGACGCGGCAGGAGCAGGCGCGGCACGCCGTCGGGCGTCCGCGGCACGGCCGCTTCGTCGCGCAGCGCGGCAACGAGGTGCACGGCGCGGAGGGCCGCGGGTGCGCCGGGGTCCGCGGGCGGCGCCGCCGCGTCCTCGTCGACGAGCGACCTGTAGGCGCAGACCATGCGGTGCGCCTCGTCCGTCCAGCGCGTCGCTGGGAGGTCCTCCGCGATCGTGGACCAGCGCTCGATCAGCGCCGCGCGCGGCGCGCCCTCGTTCGCGGCGACGATCGCCTGCCAGCGCAGGTGCGTCGCGAGGTCCTCTCGCGCCGCGTCCAGGAGGGTGGGGCTCGGAGCGCCGGCGACCGGCGGGTCCCTCCCCATACCTCGGGCGAGGGCGAGCCTCGCGGCCGCCACCAGCCACGCGGCGTGGCCTTGCAGCGCCCGCTCGACGGACCAGCGCGCCAAGAGGAGGGCCTCGAGGTGGATCGGGAGCCGCCCGCAAACGACGCGTCGCAGGCGCTCGAGCGAGCAGTCCGGGCGCTCGAGGGAGGTCGTGACCAGGCGAGACGACCAGGCCTCGAACCCGACCTCGGCGCACCCGGCGGGCAACGCCCCCCGGCGGCCGCCGCGCCGGAGCCAGCGAGGCAGCGCGAGGCACCCGCCGGGAACGGGGCGGCACGCCAGCCGCTCGAGCTCGTGGGTCAGGAGCTCGAGCCCTCCGCCCTCGGTGCGCCCGACGAGCCAGGCCGTGCGCTCATGCGCTCGCCCGGCCCGCGGATCGCCGACCCAGCGCGCCTGCCTCTCCACGAGGCGCAGTCGCACGAGCCGTGCGCCCGCGACCGAAGGCAGTCCCAGCGCGTCGAAGAGCCGCAAGGCGGCGCTCGCGTCGGGGTCGAGGCCGGGCGCGCCCGGAGGTCGCGGTGGCGTGCGGCCCGAGCTCACATGACGCTCCCTTCGCCGGCGCGCGAGGTGACACCTGGCGCGCGAGGTGACACCTGCGGCGCGGCCTTGCCAGCCGGGCTGGCGCATTGTTCGTCCCGCGCGAGGGCCAGGGTGCCGTTCACACGACGGAAGCGACGACGCCGAGGACGATGTTGCTCGCGACCAGTGCGGCCGGGAGCGCGAAGAATGGACTCGACTGCCACGCCACCTCTTCGGCCCGAGACCTTTCGACGAGGGTCGCGTAGCCGGGCGCGAAGATCCGCTTCGTTCGCTCATGGGCAAAGAGCCAACACAAGGCAGAGGCCCAAGCGACCGCGCTCGCCGCGGCGCAGAGCGCGCCGGCCCGACCGTGCCCGCTCCAGATGCCGGGTGCGAACAGCAGGTTCGTCGAGATGGCCAACGCCAGGGCCAAGACCAACGCCGCGGTGCGCGCCTTGGGCTCGTAGCGCCAGAGCAGCCTGCTGACAACGATGGGAGCGACCCCGTAGACCGCCGCAAACAGGACGGGGAGCAGCACGAGCGCCCTCGAGGTGCGCGTCGTCGCCAGGAGCACGCACGCCCACAGCCCGCACACGGTGGCCGCGAGGAGGCCGGTCACGCGCCAATACACGGAGACTGCGCGCACGTGCCGCTCCCAGGAGAGATCGCGGCCGCTGGTCGACATCCCGACCACGCAAGTCGCTACGGTCGACCATTCCGAGCTCATCGCGACCGCTCCATCGAGCACCTTCGGCCGCGACGATCGGCCCCGCCCTGGCGCGCTGGGGGCGTCCTTGCCCGCATGGTCGCCGCCGATCACCTGCGCCCTGGCTCCGCATGCGGGGCAGCGGACGGTGCGCCCCGCGAGCTTCGCCGGGACCTGCCCCGCGCGCCCGCAGACGCAGCGCACCCTGATCTCGACACTCGACGACGTCGCATCACCGCAGTTCATCCCGCTCCTCCTTCTCTCACTCGACGATCGATCACGAAGGGCCTTCTCCCGGCAAGCATGGGTCGTGCCGCGTGGTCGCGACGATCGCCGCGCCCTCGACCAGCGGATCGGAGCGGTCGGCCCTCCATGTGGGTCCGCGACGCAAGGCGCGCGCTGGGCAAGTCTCCTCCTCGGGGCTTCGCTCCCCTGGACGTACCGTCTGCCCGCCTAGCCCCGTGCGCAGACCCCCAGCGCGCTGGCATCCGGAACCTTCCGCCCCCGCCCGCGCGGGGCGCGAACGTCGACGAGCGAAGGACATCTGCACTGGCACCGGGCGTGCTCGAAGGGCACGCATGGACCGAAGGACGCAACGTCGAGTCGAGCTGAGCGCGGTGGCGGCGCTCGGGCTGGGCGCGCTGGGCGCCGCCGCGGTGGTGCTGCCCCCTCGGGACGAGGCGCCTGCGCGCCGCCCGCGGCGCGTGGCGCTGGCGCCGATCCACCCCGTGCCCGCGCCGCGCACCTTGGCGCCGGTGTCGCACGATCCTTCGCCCGCACGCTCCGAGCCGACGGCGCCCCCCGCGGCGCCCCTCCTCGGCTCCAATCGGGACGCGCCGGCCCCTCCAGCGACCCCGCCCCTGGGGTCGGGCGACGTATCCGGGTCGCCCAGCGGCCTCGGCGACGCGCCCGCGCCTCCCGCGCCGTCCGTGTCGGACCTCCTCCACGGCGCGTTGACGGACCCGGACCCCGTCGTGGCGCGCGGCGCCGTGATCGCGCTGCAGCAGCTCGGCCTCGAGGGGCGGGTCCCGGTCGAGGTGGTCCGCGCGGCGCTGCTCGAGCTCGCCGCACGGCTCCAGGAGCCCGACGGGCGGGCGCTCGCGCTCGCCGGGCTCCCGCTCGACGGGATCTCGCCGCGCGAGGCGGAGCGCCTTGCTTCGTTCCTCGACGACCCCCACCTCCAGGTCCGGGAGGCGAGCGCGCGCGCGCTCGATGACCTGGCTGCGCTCTCGACCATCGTTTGGAAGGAAGGTTGATCGTGTCCAAGACCCAGTGCACCTCGCTCGTCCTCGCGCTCTTGCTCTGCGCCGCCCCCGCGTCCTTGGCCCAGGGCGCCGGCGGCTTCGGCCCACAGCTCCCCCCGCGGACGCCGCGCCCCACCCTTCCCCCCACCCCGGCCACCCCGACGACGCCGACTACCCCGGCGGCGCCGGCCACCCCGACGACGCCGGGGCCGGCCACCCGCGGCGCGCCGACGACGGCCGCCGCGCC
>JANJTH010000603.1 GCA_024711205.1 Planctomycetota bacterium
TCCGATCTCGTCGTCGCGCTCGCGGCGGGCCCCGCGCGACCAGGCCCGGGCGCGCGCCGCGGGGCGCGCGCGCGCGGCGTCCCGCCCGATCGGCGGGATGTCGGCCTCGTCCCGGCCGGCCGACGGGAGCGCGGCCGAGCCCGGGTCGAGCGCGGCGTGGACCTCGCGCGACGCGTGCACGCCGTGATCCTACAGCCCGCGCGTCGAGCGCGCCGACCGCGGCCGCGAGGCGCTCGGCGCGGGGTGATCGGCGGGAACGGTTACGATCGACGAGGTGAGCCCGCCGCCGGACGCCCCGGAGCCCGCCAGCCAGGAGCCGCTCGAGCTCCGCCCGGGCGAGGCGATCAGCGCGGCGGCCCCCGACGGCGAGGCCCTCTACGTCGAGGTCACGCGCTGCCTCGGGCGCGGCGGGGCCGGCGTGGTCTGGGAGGCGGTCGCCGACGACGGGCGCTGGGCCGTCGTGAAGGGGCCGCGCGCCGTCGGCGGGCGCGACCCCGCCCTCGACCGCGAGGTCGAGGTCCTCGGACGGCTGCCCCCGCACCCGAACGTCGTCGGCCTCCTGGGCGTCGCCCGCAACCCGCGGGGCCACGTCCTCGCCGTGCTCGAGCGGTGCTTCGAGGGCCCGTTCGCCGCGCTCGACCGCCCGCCCGTGCGCGCCCGCCTCGCCGCGCGCTGGGTCGCCGCGTCCCGCTGGGTCGCGCTCCCCGCGCCGGTCGCGCTCGGCCTCGCCTACGACCTCGCGCTCGCGCTCGAGCACCTCCACGCGCACAAGCTCGTCCACTGCGACGTGAAGCCCGCGAACGTCCTCGTCGCCCTCGACTGGCACGAGGCGACCGTCCCCGACCGCGAGTACTTCGACCGGATCGCGCGCGGGGCCTGCCGCGGCGTCCTGATCGACCTGGGCGGCGCGCGCGACTTCCGCGAGCTCGACCCCGGCACCGGCCGGCCGCGCCCGGGCGCGCTCGCGCCCACGCTCACCCCGCTCTACGCGCCCCCCGAGGTCCTCCCCGGCCACGTGGGCGAGGACGGGCGCGAGCGCTCGCGCTTCACGCCCTGGCTCGACACCTACGCGCTCGGCCTCACGCTCTACCAGTGGCTCACGGGGCGCGCCCCCTACGACCACCTGCCCGCGCCCCCCGCCCCCACGGACCTCCGGGCCCTGGCCGACGCGAAGCGTGAGGAGCGCGACGGGGCCCTCCGCGCCTGGGACCGCAAGGCGCTCGACGCGATCGACTGGTCGGACGTCTCGCTGCGCGAGGACGCGCGCGGCGGCCCGGCCGCCTGGGTCGACGCGCTCGCCGGGCTCCTCGAGCGCGCGACGTACTGGGACCCGGCGCGCCGGCCCACGGCCCGCGCCCTGCGCGAGGAGCTCGGCCGGCTGCTCGACGTCCGCCCCGTCCCCGAGCCCGAGCGCGCCCCCGGGGCCCGCCCGTGGGTCCAGCACCGCCTCGCGCTCGACCCGCTCGACGGCCGCCTCGTCCAGGCCGGCCGCGACGGCACCCAGCCCAAGCTGGACCTCAAGGCCCAGCTCCGCCGGGGCGGCGCCGACTTCTGGGAGCTCCAGGGCTACCGCCCTGGCGCGTCCCCCGGCGACTGAGGGTCCTCGGGCCCGAGGCGCCCGCCGGAAGCCGGGCACCTCCGCGCAGGGCGCGTCGGGCCCCGGTCGCGCGCGCGCGCGCCGCCCGCCTCCGCGGTCTCATCGGAGCTCGCCGGGGAGGCTCGCAGAGCCTCCCCGGCGAACACCGCTAGACCTCGAGCAGCTCCTTCGTCTTCGCCTCGAGGAGCGCGTCGACCTTCGCCGTGTAGGTCTTCGTCAGGTCGTCGACCTGGCCCTTGACCCGCTCGACGTCGTCCTCGGGGAGCGTGTCCTTGAGCTGATCCGCGAGCTTGTTCGCGTCGCGGCGCACGTTGCGGATCGCGACCCGCTGGGCCTCGGTCTTGTCCTTCGCGAGCTTGACGTACTTCTTGCGCTGCTCCTCGGACAGGCTCGGGACCGGCAGCCGGATCATCTTCCCGTCGCTCTGCGGGGTGATCCCGATGTCGCTCTTGAGGATCGCCTTCTCGATGTCGCCCAGGATGCTCGCGTCGAACGGCTTGATCACGAGCAGCGCGGGCTCGGGCGCGCCCACGTTCGCGATCTGCTTGAGCGGCGTGAGCGAGCCGTAGTACTCGACCTTGATCCCGTCGACGAGGCCGGGGGTCGCCCGCCCCGACTTGATCCCGCGCAGGTCGCCCGCGAGGTGGTCGACGCACTTCTCCATGCGCTCCTCGGCATCGAGGAGGAGCTCGTCCTTGTCCACGTGGGCCTCCGGCGCCGGGCCGCCGCTCAGGGGGCGCGGCTGATCAGGGTCCCGATCTCCTCGCCCTGCACGGCGCGGGCGAAGTTGCCGGGCTTCTTGAAGTCGAACACGAGGATCGGGAGGTCGTGCTCCATGGCCATGGTGATCGCCGTCGCGTCCATGACCGCGAGCCCGCGGTTGATCACGTCCCAGTAGGTCAGGTGCTTGAACCGCTCGGCGGCCGGGTGCTTCTTCGGGTCGGCCGAGTAGACGCCGTCGACCTTCGTCGCCTTGAGCAGGATCTGCGCGCCGAGCTCCTGCGCGCGGAGCGCCGCGCAGGTGTCCGTCGTGAAGTAGGGGTTCCCCGTGCCGCCGGCCAGGATCACGATCCGGCGCTTCTCGAGGTGGCGGATCGCGCGCCGGCGGATGTAGGGCTCGGCGCACTGGTGCGTGGACACGGCCGACAGGCAGCGCGTCGGGACCCCGAGGCCCTCGAGCACGTCCTGGAGGGCGAGCGCGTTGATCAGCGTCGCGAGCATCCCCATGTAGTCGCCCGTCGCGCGGCCCATGCCGTGCGTGGCGAGCTCCGCGCCGCGGACGAGGTTGCCGCCGCCCACGACGACGGCGACGTCCTTGCCCATCTCGTGGATCGACTGGCACGAGAGCGCGATCTTGCGCACCTCGGCCAGGTCGATCCCGCGCCCGCCCTCGCCGCCCATGCTCTCGCCCGAGAGCTTGAGGAGCACCCGCCGGGGCGCCCGCTGGGCGATCGTGAGGCGCGCGGACGTGTGCGCCGGACCGGACGACGCCGCGGGCGTCGCGGACGAGGACGTCGACGGCGCCGGCGGCTTGCTCACGGTCGGCGCCTCAGGCCCCGACCGCGAGCCGCTGGAACCAGGCGAGCTGGATCGGCCCGCCGAGCTCCTTGCCCGCCCGCTCGAGGAGCTGCTTGATCGAGGTCTCCGGATCCTTGACGAACTTCTGCTCGAGGAGCGCCCGCTCCTCGTAGAAGCGCCGCATGCGGCCCTCGAGCATCTTCTCCTTGATGTTCTCGGGCTTCTTCGCGTCGGCCGGGTTCTCGTCGATCTGCTTGAGGCAGACCGCGCGCTCGCGGGCCACGAGGTCGGCCGGGATCCCCTCGCGGTCGACCGCGACCGGGGGCGGGTCGTGCGCCGTCGCGTGCATCGCGATGTCGCGCAGGAGCGCCTCGAGCTCGGCCTTCGCCGCGACGGCCGGCGGGCAGGTCGCGGCCACGGCGACGCCGATCGTGCCGTTGTGGTGCACGTAGCCGACGACGCGCCCGTCGGCGGGGACGGTCCGCCACTCGGCGCGCGCGACGACGATGTTCTCGCGCACCGTCATGGCGCCCGCCTCCTGGAGCTCGCGCGCGACCGCGGGGACGGCCTTGGCCGCCTCGGCGTCGGCCGGGCGGTGCTCGACGACCGCCTTCGCGACCGTCTCGAGGAGCTTGCGGAAGTTGTCGCTGCGGGCCGCGAAGTCGGTCTCGCACTGGAGCACGACGAGCGCCGCGCCCTTGCCGTCGGCGCCGACCTCGATCGCGACGGCGCCCTCGGCCGCGGCGCGCTCGAGCTGGCTGCCCTTGACGCCGCGCGCGCGGAGCACGTCGACGGCCTTCTCGATGTCGCCGTCCGTCTCCGTGAGCGCCTTCTTGCAGTCGCCCATGGCCGCCCCGGTCTTGTCGCGGAGCTGCTTGACGAGGGCGGCGGTGATCTCGGCCATGGTCTTCCTCGCTTGTCGGTTCGCGTCCCGCCGCGCGCGCGCGCCGCTTGAGGCGGCGCGCGGCGCGCGGGGTCGCGCGGTGGGGGTGCTGCGGCCCTTCGACGGCCGCGGGGCGGGGGCGGCGTCGCCCCCGCGGGGCCGTCACTCGGTGGCGACGGCCTCGGCCGGGGCGGCGGCCGGCGCGTCCGGCTGGGCCATGCGCGTGATCCCGCCCCGCGAGACCTCGAGCTTCTCCTTGCCGCGGATGATCGACTCGACGAGCTTGCCGAGCACGGCGTGGACCGAGCGGTAGGCGTCGTCGTTCGCGGGGATCGCGATGTCGACCCGGTCCGGGTCGGCGTCGGTGTCGATCACGCAGACCGACGGGATCCCCATCTTGTGGCACTCGTTGAGCGAGCTCTCCTCGCGCCGCGGGTCGATGATGATCAGCGCCTGCGGGAGGCGGTGCATGCGCCGGATCCCGTCGAGGTTGCGGATCAGCTTCTTCTTCTCGCGGGCCATGGCCGAGATCTGCTTCTTCGGCATGGTCAGGAACTCGGTCGACCGCTCGAGCTCCTCGATCTCCTCGAGCCGCTTGAGGCGGCTGCGGATCGTGGAGTGGTTCGTCAGCGTGCCGCCGAGCCACCGCTCCGAGACGGCGTGCATGCCGCAACGCTCGGCCTCGGACTTCACGAGCTGCTTGATCTGCGGCTTCGTGCCGACGATCAGCACCTCGCCCCCGCTGCGCACGAGGCGCTCGAGGAAGTGCGTGGCGCGGAGCAGGCCCTTGACCGTCTCCTTGAGGTTGATGATGTGGATCTGGTTCCGCTTCCCGTAGATGAACGGCGCCATCTTCGGGTTCCAGCGGCTGCAACGGTGCCCGAAGTGGACACCGGCTTGAATGAGCTCCTCGAGGGTGACGAGAGCCACGCGCGTCTCCTGGCAGGTACGAAGGCGAGCCGGCCGGGTCCGGCCGGACGTGAAGGGCGAGAGTCTACCCGCACGAGGCGGGCCCATCAACTTGCCCGGGGACGGATCGTGCGAATGGGGGCCCGGGGGGCCGCCCGGGGGCGCTCAGCCCGGCCCCGGGTCCGTGGCGTCGTAGCGCTCGGTCCGGCCGTCCCGGGGCGCGGGGGCCCGCCCGCGGCCCGGGAGCGCGATCCCGGCCCGGCCGGCCTCCTGCTCCAGGTAGGCCGCGACGGTGGCCTGGATCCGGTCCGCGAGCCGGACCGCGCGCAGCCCGTGGCTGCCGGGGACCTCCGGGGGGTGCTCGCCCCGGCAGGCGCCCAGGAAGCTCGCGAGCTCGTCGCGCAGCGCGTCGCTCGAGGTGATCGAGTGCTCGGTCACGTCGAGGAGCTGCCCGAACACGAAGCCGAACGGGTCCTCGAGCGCGCGCGGGTCGACCGTGAGCGGGTCGAGCTGCCCCGAGCGGTAGGCCGCGCTCTTGCGGAAGATCGAGAGCGTGTTCGCGCCGTAGTCGATCGAGACGTAGCCGTCGCTCTGGAACATGCGGATCTTCCGCATCTTCTTCATCGAGACGCGGCTCGCCCGCACGTCGGCCAGCGCCCCGCCCGCGAAGCGGAGCCGCGCGTCGCACATGTCCTCGGACGGCGAGAGCACGGGGATCCCGATCGCCTCGACCGTCGCGACCTCGTCCTCGAGGAACTCGAGGATGATGTCCAGGTCGTGGATCATGAGGTCGAGCACGACGCCGATGTCCCGCGAGCGGAAGGAGTAGGGCGACAGCCGGTCCGCGACGACGTAGCGCGGGTCGTTGACGACCTTGCGCGCGGCCCGGAAGGCCGGGTTGAAGCGCTCGATGTGGCCGACCTGCAGGACCCGTCCGGCGCGCTCCGCCGCCGCGACCATGGCCTCCGCGTCGGCCGTCGAGGGCGCCATGGGCTTCTCGACGAGCACGTGGATGCCGGCCCCGAGGAACAGCTCGGCGAGCGCCCGGTGCGAGGACGTGGGCGAGGCGATCGACACCGCGTCGACCCGCCCCACGAGGGCGGCCGGGTCGGCGAACGCTTGCGCCCCCGAGCGGAGCGCGGCCTCGGCCCGGCGGGCCGGGTCGGGGTCGACGACCGCGACGAGCTCGCACCCGGGGAGGTCCTTGTAGTGCTTGACGTGGCCCTGGCCCATCGGGCCCACGCCGACGACGCCGACGCGGAGCTTCACGCGGCCCTCAGTCCCCGTCCGCCGGCCCGGGCTGGCTCGTGTCGATCAGCATGAACTTGATCGTCCCCTCGCACACGACGTGGTTGTCCACGGTCGCCTTGACCCGCGCCTGCCCGGTCCGCTCGCGGATCTTGAGCGCCTCGCTCTCGATCACGACGCGGTCGCCCGGGACGACGGTCTTGCGGAACTTGAACCCGTCGACGCCGATCAGGTAGGCGAGCTTGCCCGCGTGCTCGCGGCTGCCGAGCAGCATGGCCCCCGTCACCTGCGCCGCCGCCTCGATCAGGAGCACGCCGGGCATGACCGGCTGGCCCGGGAAGTGCCCCTGGAAGAACGGCTCGTTGAAGGTCACGTTCTTCACGCCGACCGCCCGGTGCGCGCCCTGGATCTCGATGATCCGGTCGACGAGGAGGAACGGGTAGCGGTGGGGGAGGATCCGCGTGATCTCGCGGATGTCGAGCGCGACCGCCCCCTCGGGCTGCTCGGCGAGCAGCTCCTCGTCGCGGTCGACGATCTTCTGGACGAGCGCCGCGTTCAGCTCGTGCCCGCTCTTCACCGCGATGATGTGCGCGCGGAGCGGGGCGCCGAGGAGCGCGAGGTCGCCCAGGATGTCGAGGATCTTGTGCCGGACGGGCTCCTCGGGGAACCGCAGCGGGCTCTCGAACTTCCCGTCGTCGTGGATCACGACCGTGTTCTCGGTGTTCGCGCCCTTGCCGAGCCCTGCCGCGAGCAGCGCGTCCGCCTCGCGCCGCAGGCAGAACGTGCGCGCGGACGCCACGTCCTGCTCGTAGGTCCCCTCGGTGATCTCGACCGAGTAGTGCATGCTCGGGATCGACGCGACCGGGTAGTCGAGCGTGTAGCTGATCCGCAGCCCGTCGTAGGGCAGCGCCACGATGCTCGAGCCGTTCTGGGTGATCCCGACCGGCTCCGCGATCACGACCTCGCGCACGGGCGCGTCCTGCTCGTGGACGCCCGCGTCGCGGAGGAGCTGCACGAACGGGCGCGCGCTCCCGTCGGCGCCGGGCAGCTCGGGCCCGTCGAGCTCGACCTCGAGGTTGTCGAGCCCGAGCCCGTAGGCGGCCGAGAGCAGGTGCTCGGTCGTGTGCACCTCGGCCTCGCCGCGGCGGAGCGCCGTCCGCCGCTGGATGCTCACCCGGTTGCGCACGTGCGCCGGGATGCGCGCGTAGCCGGGGATGTCCGTCCGCACGAACACGACCCCGCTCCCGGGCTCGCCGGGCTTGACCCGGACGGTCGTGTCGAGCCCCAGGTGCAGGCCCTTGCCCGTCATCTCGGTCGGGCGGGCGATCGTGCGCTGGCGGCGCGGGCCCGCCGCCCCGCGCGGGGCGGCCGGGGCCGTGGCCGTCGTCTCGTTCGTGCTCAAGGCTTCCTCGTCTTGTCGTCGGCCGCCGCCGGCGCGCCCGCCGCCGGCTTGCCCCGCTCGGCGGCGCGCCGCTCCATCTCGCGGAGGTTCTCGTCGCTGTTGAGCGTCTGGAGGACGGCCGCGGAGATCTCCATGCCGCCGTCGTAGAACAGCACGTGCGAGATCTGCGCGCGGAAGATCCGCTCCTGGAACTGCTGCGCCAGCTCGCCCCGGGCGTCGCCGCCCGTCGTGTCCTTGTCGCTCTTGAGGATCAGGTCGTAGCCGTGGCGCTTGCCGTAGGCCTCGATCGTGCGCTCGATCTCGGTCAGGACCTGGAGCGTCAGCTCCTCGACCCGCTTCTTGAGCGCGCCCTGCAGCCGCTCGACCTTCAGCTCGAGCTGGTACTGCTTGAGCTTGATCTGGTCGAGCGCCTGCAGGTAGGGCTCGCTGCCCTCGCGGAACGGCCCGTTGTCGAGCCCGACCCGCTCCTGCTGGATCTCCTTGCGCGCGGCCTCGATCTCAGTCTTCACGCGCTCGCGCTCGGCGTTCACCGCCTGCTCGAGCACGTCCTTGCGCTTGTAGTCGCGGAACAGGATCCCGATGTCGACGACGCCGACCTTGAGCGGGCGGCGGGCCTGCGGCTGCCCCTGCTGCGCGACGACGGTCGCGACGGCGCCCGTGGCCAGCGCGAAGGCCAGGGCTCCGGTGGGGATGCGGGCTCGCTGCATGGTCGTCGGCCTCCGGCCCGAGCACGGCGCGGGGCGCGCGCCTCGCCTGTTCGCGTGGGCGAGGCGGTTATACCACCGTGACGCGACGACCCGCCGCGGGTCTGCAGGACGGCCAGCGCTCGACCCGAGCAGGCGCGGGAACGGAGCGGGGCGCCCGCGCGTGCTAGCTTGGAGCCGAGGGAGGGGTCGCCCATGGTCCGTCTCGTCGCCCGCGCCTGCCCCGCGCTCGTCGCGGCCCTCCTCCTCGCGGCGCCCGCGCCGGCCCAGGACGGGCCGAGCCGCGACGGGCCCCGCGTGGGCCTCGTCGAGCCCGTGGCCGAGGTGAAGGCCACGCGGGGCGTCGTGCCCGAGGAGGTGGACGTCCTCGCCGAGCGGCTCGAGCGCCTCCAGCGCCTGCGCGACGCGGGCCTCCTCACGCCCGACGAGCTCGAGGCCCTGCGGCGCGGGCTCACCGAGCGCTGCGCGGGCCAGGTGCTCATCGACGGCCGCTTCGTGGCCTGCCCGCTCGACCGGGCGCTCCTCGCCGTGGCCGACGCGTGCGTGGGCGCGGGCGGCGCGCTGGGGGTCGTGCTCCGGGAGCGCGACCGCGCGCTCCTCGGCGAGCTCCGGGTGACGGCGAGCTTCGCGCGGATCGCCCCGCGCCCCCTGCTCGAGGCCCTGGTCTCCGGGATCGAGGACGAGGCCGGGCGGTCGTGGTCCCTCGAGTGGAGCGAGGTCGGGTCCGTGTTCACGGTCCGGATCTACCGCTACGACGAGGGCTGCGGCGAGCTCCCGGCCCCTGAAGCGCCCGACGAGGGCGAGGGCGAGGCGCCGGAGGAGGGCGTCGAGCCGGACGAGGAGGCGCCGCAGGACGGCTGGGTCGGCCCGCGCGGGCCGGGCGCCCCGTGGCTCGGCGTCCGCTGCGTCGGCCCCGGCGTCGGGCCGCCCGACGGGCCCCCGGTGCCCGAGCTCCGCGTCACCGAGGTCGCCGCGGGCAGCGGCGCGGCCGAGGCCGGGGTCGAGGCCGGCGACGACATCGTCGCGCTCGGCGAGGTCGAGGTCCGGACGGCGGAGGAGCTGCGCCGCGCGCTCGAGGCGCACGCCCCCGGGCGGCTCGTGAGCGTCACGGTCCTGCGGCGCGGCGAGCGGCGCGAGATCGCGGTGCTCCTCCTGCGCCGGCCTTGAGCCCGGATCGGGCGCGGAGCGGACCGCACCCGGGCGACGCGGCCGAGCCGCCCCGGGCGCGGGGCGAGGGGTCCTCGGGGGCGGCCGGCGGCCGGCGCGCGAGCTGGACGGCCCCGCTCGCGGGGCTGCCGCGCCCGACCGGGACGGGGCGGGGCGTCCTCCTCGTCGGCGCGGGCCTCCTGTTCGGGGGGCTCAACACGCAGACGAACCTGCTCCTCCTCGTCGGCTGCGTGGCGCTCGCGGCCGTCGCGCTCGACCTGGCGCGCGCGTGGAGGGCGGTCGGGCGGGTGCGCGTCGCGCTCTCGGCGGCGTCCGAGGCGGCGGTCGGCGCACCCTGGCGCGTGCGCGTCGAGGTCGCGCAGGCGGGCGCGCGCGGCGCGCCGCCCGGGCCGGTCCTCGTGGAGCTCGAGGCCCGCCGGGCCTGGGACGGTGCGCCCGCCCTCGACGGCGCGACGTGCGCGGCCACGCCCGAGGGGGCGCGCTCCTGGGCCGCCTCGCTGGAGCCGCTGCCGCGGCGCCGCGGGCCCTTCGCCGTCGAGGCCGTGCAGGTCGTGTGCCTCGGCCGCTGGGGCCTCGCGCGCGCGGCGCGCCGGCGCGCGGTGGACCTCCGCGCGCTCGCGCTCCCGGCGCCGCGGGCGCT